>DAHXOQ010000300.1 GCA_027364815.1 Acidobacteriaceae bacterium
CTCAAGTTGGTGCGCGATTTTTGCGGAGTCCTTGGTTTTTGCAGGTGCTGTCCCGGAAAACCGGGGCCGCATCCAACTTTCCACTTGACAGTTATGGTTCACTTGGCGGAAAGTGACATAGATCGCGGTGCTAGTATGCACCGCGGAGTTCCTGCTCTGGCACTCCGCACACCGCACATGGCAACCAATCTGGTGAGTGTGGAAGCGCGCGAAGTTGTGCATTGTGGGTTCTGCAAGCTGATTCAGTTCCGAACCATCAACTCCCTTTGCAGAAAATGCCACAAGCCCCTCGATGTGGAGGAGCCTGCCGGTCCCGGCCCGGTCGCGGTGGAGAATCACCCCGTTGAGCCTTCGTCTGAAGCCGGATTGCAGGTGGCCGCGCAGGTGAAGGAGATTCGCCGCGCACGGCACCTGAGCCAGCGCCAGGTGGCGGCGCGCATGGAGGTGCCCCGCACCTACATCTCTAAAATTGAAAACGGCAAGGCCATCCCCACGCTGGGCTCGCTGGAGCGGCTGGCGGCGGCTCTGGGCGTGGATGTGTGCCAACTAGTCACCAATGCCCGCAGCCGCCGCGACGAAGAAGTGGAGTCGATCCTGGCCGACCCATTGCTGGCCGAGATTGCTGCCTTGCTGCCGGATCTGGACTCGCTGCACCGGTCGCTCTTGATCGGCGTGGCGCGGGACATGGCGCTCGGCGCAACCCGGCGGCGCATCGCGTAACAGCCCGCGGCGAAAATCAGGCTTTCTGTAGCGCCGGCCGGGTTTTGATAGGGCACGGCTTCAGTCGTGCCACAAATGGTTCATTCCAGACGATGGGCTTTAGCCCCTGAGGGACATTTCATTCAAACTGACCCACTACCCCCGCCTTCAGTGTTTTCGTTCATAGAATGCAGCATTTTCTGCTTCGCGCCCTGGGCGTTCTGGCGGCATCTGCGCGCATTTGCGCCACTAGAGCGTTTTCCCTAATGCTGTAGACCTTCGAGGCAGTGTTTGAACCATGCCGATGCGTTTTCCGGGGTGATATCGGGAAGCAGTTCTGTGATGGTTTGATCGAGGGCTTCTTTGCTGCGAGCTTTCGCTTTGCGGAGCAGCCCTTTGAGTTTTGACCAGGCCTTCTCGATGGGATTCAGGTCGGGCGAATAGGGCGGCAAGTAGAGCAATTCCGCTCCGCATTTCTCGATTCGTTGCCTGACGCCATCCACCTTGTGCGAACTCAAGTTATCCAGCACCACCACGTCGCCCGCGCGCAGTTGCGGACATAAGCAGTGATCCAGATAGGCGAGAAATATATCGCCATCTGTAGCCTCCTCGATAGTCATTGCGGCGATCATTCCGCGCGTGCTGAGTGCGCCCAAAATGGTCAGTATCTTCCAGCGGCTGTCGGGCGTGGCTTCAAAGATACGCCCGCCTCCGGAAGCGCGCGCATAGAGTCGCGTCATCGAGGTAGTGACACCACTTTCATCCAGGAAAATCAGGCGTTCCGGCGCGATCGAACGGATTGTCGCGACAAACTCTTCGCGCCGTTTTTGGTTGGCTTCGGTGTCGCGTTCGGCGGCGTGGAGCGACTTTTTTTCAACCGCAGATTCAGTTTTTTGAGTAGCCGCCAAACACGCGGAACACCCAGCGTGATGCCCGCTTCGGTCTGCAACTTGGCTTGTATCTCGACAAGAGTCAGATCCGGCTGAGATGTTACCCAAGATATCACCAACTTTTGCTGCTCGGCGCCCACGCGCGGCTTGCGGCCTGGCTTGTGCGGCACCCTTTCCGCCTGACCTGTGCGCTTGCGCGCGGCAGAAATCTTCTTCGCCCAACCCACGCTCACAAGAAATCGGCCGGCCAGTGCCTCCAGTGTTCCCTCGCCTTGATCATAGGCGAAAAGAAGTTTACGACGCAGATCATCCCCAAGGGGTTTTCCCATGTCTTTGTTCGCCGCAAAGAGTCGCCAAAACCAGTCTACACTATTTAAGAAAAAGCTATAAAGACATCGCCAGTCGTCTCCATTATTTTACTCGGAGGAAGCGAAAGCAGTTTATCTGGATCGACGGAGATTGAAAACCAATTCTGAGCCTGCGCCATTCTTTCCGTTAACTCCATATTCATCACCGATAGAAACACGTACCCTCCATCTGCAATGTGCTTGGAAAGATTCTTAAGGATTTCGAGGTTCCTGCTGTCATCCGCGTAACTTCCAACTACATCGTATAGACAGATGCCGAGATCATACTTCTTGCTAATTTCTGTCGTCCGGCAATCCCCATGATGGAATTTCACACCTGGACATATTGACGGTGATTTGTATGAAGTGTCATCGCCCTCTTTAGCATAATCAACAGCCGTAACATCAAAACCTACCTTTGCCAGCTCGATTGCATGTCGGCCGTCTCCACAACCAAAATCAAGCACGGACGACCCACTTGGAACACCTGAGTATCTGCGGATGAATTCGACTTCTTCTTTAGCATACTGCGCCCACCGATGTGACTTCCATTGTGGCTGCATCCGCGAATAAGCTTGCTTCGTTATATCGTCGGATGCCAGAAGCATATCCTCCAACTCTTTTACCGCTAGAGGAATCTGTGCTTGACAGTGAAAGGTAAATGCGCACCATTCCCACCCTATTGGCAATGCTCCCAAGGTCCATGGTTTCTCATCATTTGTTGCATTGTTTAGCATCTCTCGTAATTCTGAATGATCGATATTAAAGGCCGTATCAACTCGTGATTCATGTTCATTAATCACAAACTTTTTCGAATGGCCAAGATAGTGCACATGTCTTTCTCCAAGAGCCAAAAGTTCATTCGCGTATTTTTCAATAAGTTTTGGCTGGCATCTCCGCCTTGTTGCTTTTTCCAGTGCTCTGATCGCATATGGATTCGCGCTCAGTAATCCCCATGCGAAGAAATCTGAAAATTTCCAAATCGAAAAAAGAAGACTCCGACCAACATCGACTTTTCGGTGATCCTTGTGAACCACAAATTGAGTAATCCAAGCCACATTTCCAAGTCCAGGCAGTTGAGTGTGGATCGCAATCGCATAGCCAATCATCGAACCAAAAGCTGTAGCCCATACTAAGAACGAGCCCTCCGGTAACCGTTTTTTGATTTGCTCGGGAGATAATTTTATCGATTGACCAGGTTTCGCCCCTTCCGGCCCCCAACCGCCGTAATGATAGGAATAGAGCTCACTCATCTCAGCAATGAGAGCAGAACCGACGCGAGATCCTTCTTTACGATGAAAATGGTACATTTTCCGTATCTCTATCTTCGATATATTCTCCCTGCATATTTTGGGAATGACAACTGAATTCGAAAAAGGGTATTAAAAAGCGCACTCTGAAAACCAACGGCCCCTTTTCGCTCTCTGTATTTCCTCCACTAAACGAAAAGCCTCCAGCTTAAAACGAAGTCTGGAGGCTCGTTGGCTGATTGGCAAAACTACCGGTTCTTCGCGACTTCTTCCACGGTGACCGGATCGAGGAACGGCATCGCGGCGCGGAGTTCCTTGCCGACGATCTCGACCGGGGGCTTGGCTT
>DAHXOQ010000301.1 GCA_027364815.1 Acidobacteriaceae bacterium
GCCCTTTTGCGTCTTCACGCGGATTTCATAATAACTGTACGCATTAAAATTTGATTGACACTCAAGCAAGCCAAATCCATATGATGATCTTCAAAGCCAGGAGCAACGAGGAGCACACAATGAATCTCATGAATCCCAAAGTTGACGCATTTCTTGCCAAAGCGAAAAATTGGCGGCAGGAATCCGAAGAATTGAGATCGATTATTCTGGAGTGCGGGCTCACTGAAGAGTTGAAGTGGGGGCAACCCTGTTACACAAATCAAGGCAAGAACATCGTCTTGATCGGCGGCTTTAAAGAGTACTGCGCGCTGTTGTTTTTTCAGGGCGCCTTGCTGGGCGATGCCAAAGGTCTCCTCAACAGAATAGGCGAGCATACGCAAGCCGGGCGCCAGATTCGCTTCACTACGCTGCAGGAAATCAAGAAGCTAAAACCCGCTTTGAAAGCCTACATTCTTGAAGCTGTCGAAGTGCAAAAAGCCGGCTTGAAGGTGAAATTGAAAAAGCATGCTGAGTATACTTTTTGTGAAGAGCTGCAAAATATTCTGGATAAAAACTCTGCTTTTAAAAAGGCATTTCTCTCACTGACGCCGGGGCGGCAACGGGCCTACAACTTTTATTTCTCTGCGGCAAAACAATCCAACACGCGCACGTCAAGGATTGAAAAGTACAAGCAGAAAATTCTCAGTGGCAAGGGGTTCTACGATTGAAAATTGGGAAGCTGGAATTAAAAGCGCTTTAGCCCTTGTGTTCCGTCGATGGAGTTTTGAAGGTGCTCTCAAAGGCACGATCCACGATCTTCTCCACATCTGAAAGGAAGAAGCTTTGTGTGGTCTGGTGCATAACCTGTGTCTCTTTGTGGCCGATGGCTGCGGCAATCTCATTCCACCGGTAAAGCATCGTCTGGAAGGGAAGCAACTTGGGTTCCTCAACCTTTTTGGGAACTGGCAGCGCCGCATAACCAATCCAAACGCCGAGAGCAAGCATTGAGGAACCCTCATAGATATATTGCAGGGTCATCATGGAGAGGCTGCTGTGAATCAAGGCCGTGTGCATCAGATCATTCATCGTCATCACACCAAAGCCAACCGCCAAGCCAAAGCTCATGTCGCGCATTGAAATGTGCAGCGACTTCATACCGATGCAGAGGAATGCAAGCAGGCAGAGCTCCATCACGCTTACCGAACGCATCAATCCATACGCAATATCAGTGAGGAGGTTGGTGCTGCCGATAACTGTGCTCATTGATGCAGCCGTGAAGATAAGGAAGAGCGCGATCATCCAGCGGAAACCAAGCAACCCATAACGCGAGAGTTGCGGGAAGGGAGTAAAGACCGCGCGAACAATCTCAACGCAAATATAAAAAAGCAAGACGCTGCTCACCAGGTAGGAGAGCCACCATGCGTAGAAGTAAACTTTCGAAATCTGATCTTGCGAAAATGGCAATAACCCGGACAACAATGGCAGGAGAATAATCCCAGTCAACAAGCGCACAACCAGGTACGCGCCCATTGCCTTGAACTGGCGATGCCACTTGCGGGCAAAGAAGAGCACGGCAACGCCTGCCGATATAAGCAACTCCACTCCCGTCAATGTAGTTATCACTGATTGATTCGTCATTTTCTTGACTGCACCCGTTCCCTGTGGAAATCTATGATAGCCATAAACTCATGAATCCACAAGAAAAAAACTCATTAAATTGATTACTTTTCTAGATTACTCTACTTCAGCATCTTTTTGGGGGATGTGACGTATGTCATCTTTGAAAGGTTTTTTCGCCAAGTCCTTGGCTTCACGCGAAAACAATCCCCATCGGTGTGGCCACAGCAAAGTTCCGTCCAACCTTCTGAATCCGCCCCGTCTTCGTATCCCGTTCAAAAATAGACACATAATCTGAGTTTTGATTCGCCACCAGCACCCAGTTCTCGGTCGGATCCAACACAAAACTCCGGGGAATCTTGCCTCCGGCAGGTGTACGCTCCATCGGAGTCAGTTTTCCCGTTTCGGGATCAGCTTTGAGGCTCAAAATAAAATCGCTCCCCCGATGCGCCACATAAACAAAGCGGCCATCGCGCGTGATCACTGAATCGCAACCCCACTTCGGTCCCGTATCGCCCGCAGGCAAAATCTCCACGCGGTCAATCAGCGTTAAGCTTCCATCCGCCTTGTGCCACTCCAGCACATCCACCGTTGAATCCAGCTCATTCACGGAGTACGCCACTTTGCCATTCGGATGAAAGTGCAGCGTTCTCGGCCCCGCACCGGGTCGCGCCTTGTATTCGCCAGCCCCGGTCAACTTCGCGCTCGCTACGTCCAGTTTGTAGATATGAATCACATCCCCGCCCAGATCGTTCACATAGACAAATCGATTATCCGGCGAGTAGCTAATAAAGTGCGCATGCGCCTCTTTCTGCCGCTCAAGATTCGGCCCGTGACCCGTGTAGTGCTCGCTCCAAACCAGCTCGCTGATCACACCATCTTTAATCTGAAAGCTCGCTGCACTGCCGCCGCCGTAATCCGCTGCCACCAGAACCGTTCCTGTCGCATCCACTGCAAGATGGCACGTTCCTTTGCTTGCCGAATTACGCGCCGAGAGTGGCGTCAGCTTGCCATTCTTCAACGCAAAGCTCGCGACCTCACCCGTCGCGCGGCCATTGAACGAGTCCACTTCAGCCACGGCGTACAAATATTTCTTGTCCGGTGAAAGCGCCACCCAATCCACCGTCTGAATTTCAGCCGCTGGCCCCACCAATGAAAGCAGAGCATGCTCGGCATCCCAGTCAAAGGCCACAATTCCCGCCTTCGCGCCCGAGGCCACAAAGACCCGCTGCCGTTTCTGCTTTGTCTCTGCCTCGGCCATTGCGCCCAAACCACCAGCCGCCGCCGTCAGGCCAGTCACGCCCATCAGGCCCGCCGCCGCCACACTTCCACGAATTACAAATTCTCTGCGCGTTGTCTTCTTCATATGGTTCAAATTGTCGCTCATTCCACGCATGCATCGCCAGCCTGCTCGCCCAACCTCGTTAAACTAGAAGAGAATGTCCACCACCGGCCTCATCCTCGGCATTGAAAGCTCCTGCGACGACACCGCGGCCGCTATCGTCTCGCGCGGTTCGCAGACGCTCTCCTCGGTCGTCGCCTCGCAGATCTCAACCCACGCACGCTTCGGCGGCGTCGTCCCTGAGCTTGCCAGTCGCGAGCACTTGAGAGCCATCCTCCCCGTTGTCCGCGCCGCCATCTCTGAAGCCAACATCTCGCTCGCCGACCTCGACGCCATCGCCGTCACCAGCGGCCCCGGGCTTGCCGGCGCCCTCCTTGTTGGGATTACGTTTGCCAAATCTCTCGCCTTCGCACTCGGCAAACCGCTCATCGCCGTCAACCATCTTGAAGGCCACATCCACGCCGTCCTCCTCAATCAACGCCAGCAGGCAACCGAATCAAACGCGAGTTCAGATCCTGAAGAAAACACCCTCGCCCTTG
>DAHXOQ010000302.1 GCA_027364815.1 Acidobacteriaceae bacterium
TCTTTTCACGGCGGAAATATGGTTTTTTCTGCAGCGGGAAATTTGCATCATGAGGATTTTCTGGCGGCAGTGACTGAAAAGTTTGGAGGGCTTGTGGGTGGGAGTACCCTGCATGAGCCAGCTGCGCCAATGGCGAATACCCAGATTCTGATGCGCGACAAACGCTCACTTGAGCAGGTGCAGATTTGCCTGGGAGTGGCGGCGCCGCCGATTACGGATGAAGACCGCTATGTCTCGCTGATTCTGAATACGATTCTGGGCGGAGGGATGAGCTCAAGATTATTTCAGAAAGTGCGCGAGGAACATGGGATGGCGTATTCGATCTACTCGGATATGACGCCGTATCGCGATACGGGCGCACTGTGCGTTTATGCAGGAACATCGACGGAGAAGGCGCTTGAAGTGGTGCGGCTGATATTGGCGGAGTTCAGGCAACTGAAAGAAGTTTTGCTGACGGATGAGGAACTGAAGCGCGCGAAAGATCAACTGAAGGGAAATTTGCTGATGGGGCTGGAAAGTTCGTATGCGCGAATGGCGAATCTGGCGCGGCAGGAGATGTACTTTCAGCAATTTTTCACCGTGGATCAGCTGATTGAGTGGATTGAAGAGGTGGATGCTATAGCTGTGAAGAGGATGGCGCAGAGGTTGTTTGTGACGGGGAAGATTGCGGTGACGCTGCTGGGGAGAATTGGGAAAGTGAAGTTGAACGAGAGTATGCTGGAGTGTTGAACAGGGGGCAAAGGATAAGTCACTGTATTTTGAGCGTTGGACTTCCCTTCCGCGTCTGGTCGTTGTAGGATTCTATCGACGGGGTGTGAGCGATATGAGCACTCTTAAGAGGCTTTGAAGGCAATGATGATGAATAGAAAAAAACGCGTAAATGAACGCAAAAATGGATTCACACTGATGGAATTGCTGATCGTGATGGCGATTATCACGATTCTGATGCTGCTAGCGATTCCGAATTTTTCGCGGATTATGAAATCTGCGCATGAGCTCTCGGCGAGAAATTCTCTGCACACAATTGAATCGGTACAACTGGAGTATGCTAACCGGTTTCCAACAAATGGATTTGCCTGCAGCCTTTCAGCGCTGGGTGGAGACCCTAGCGCGGGACCGCCAACGGCAACGGCAGCTCAGTTGATTCCGCAGGACCTGGCTGGCGGAGACCACTCCGGGTACATTTTCTCAATCAATAACTGCCAGCACATAACGGTGAACGGCACTGATCGCGTAACCAGCTACCAGATTACGGCGGTACCGGAAGCAGTAGGCAAGTCGGGCGATTTGGGCTATTGTGTGGATGCCAACGGACAAATGAAGCAGGATCCAGCAGGCGGCACGAACTGCACGCAGCCTGCGCAGTAAGTGGAATTCAAGAGAATGACGAAAAATACTTTATTGCAAAGCGGCGGCCTGAGATGGGCCGTCGTTTTTCTTGCGATTGTGTCATGCAGTTGGGCGAGTGCGCAAACGGCAGCGGAATTGGCTGCAAAAGTGGACGCGCATTACAACCATTTGCACTCACTGCGCGCGGGATTTGTGGAGAGCTTTGAGGGGCTGGGAATCGAGCGGACGGAGCGAGGAACGATGCTGCTGGCCAAGCCGAGACGGATGAAGTGGATTTATGCTGCGCCAAAAGGAAAGCTCTTTGTGCTCGACGGGAAGTATGCGTGGTCGTATGCGGAGGGCGATGCACAGGTGCAGCGGGTGAGCGCTTCGAAACTCGATGATTTGCGATCGCCGTTGAGGTTTTTGCTGGGACATACACAATTGGAGAAAGAATTAAATGGATTGACTGCCAGGCCATTAAGTGGCGGGTTGTATGAGCTTCAAGGAAAGCCGCGCGGCGATGGAAAGAATGGGGCAATTGCGGCGATTCGGTTGCGCGTGACGGCAGAGGGTGTGATTCGCGAGATTGAGATTGAGCAGATCGATGGCGCGTTGACAAAATTTGAATTTACCAATGAAGAAGTGGATGTGAAGTTGGGGGATGGAGAGTTTAAATTTGTGGCGCCAGCCGGCGTACCAGTCGTGGATGCAATGCCGCCGATTTAGATTTTTTATTGGATTTATGAATCCCAGCACTCAAAAGTGAGATCCTAGGCACACGAAGTTAATCGTGAGTAAACACAAAAAATATTTAGATTAGTGTGGCTTCGGCGCTGTCGAGTTCGAAGGTGGGTGTGAAGCCGAGGTTGGTCCAGAATTCATTGAGCAAATTGATGGTGGCTTCAGCGGTCTTGCTGGTCGTTGCGATGGGCAGGAGTGAACTTGTTGCGTGCTCGGCGCTGGTGAAGCTGGCGGCGGTGCGCAGAATGGCGACGCATTGCGCGGGGCGATAAGTACAACTGGCGAGGTCGGCGATGGAAAGCTTTGTTGATGGTGTTGCGAAGACAGTGCGCGGCGGGCTCATGCGATCCATGAGGCAGAAGATTTCCAGTTTGGATTCGAGCTCGTCGGGGACGCAATCGATGGCGAGGTCGGCGGTGCGGAGTGCGTCTTCAATGGTGTTGACGAAGGAGACGAGCGGGAGTGTTGTTGGACCGAGCCGCTGGCGCAGTTCTTCTTGCGCGTGGCGAAGGTTGAGGGGCATGACGTCTTCAAGGAAGACGGTGTGACCGGCCTCGGCGGCGCGGGCAGCGAGCCAGCGGCCTAGTGGTCCTGCGCCGATGATGGCAAGAGTGAGCAAGGGGAGTTACTTGGCCTGATTTACTTAGCTTGGAGAGCCGCGAGAACTTCAGCGGCGCTTGGTTTGGTGGCCTTGAGGTACTCAGAGACGCGCGCGCGTTCTTCGGGACTAAGTGAGGGTACGGCTGCGAGGACGCGGCGCAGAGTAACGGAGACGTCATCAATGTAGTTCATGAGGCGGATGGCTTCACCGGAGAGCGGCATGGTATTTCCCTTCGAGACTTGAGTGTGTTCTGTGTTTATTGTATCGCCTGAGAGGTGAGGCGTGCGTGGGCCGGAGTGCGAAGAGAAACGCATCACACTTCGGTCACCAATTATTTTTGCAGAGCAGGTTCAGCTGGCGGCGGAGCCTTGACGTACTCGGGGTGATCCTTGGCGACCGTGATGGCAACTTCACTGCCAATTTTTTCGCTGAGCTCCATGAGTCCTGCGCCCATGTCGGCTTGAATCTCGGGCATGACATTGTTGAGCTTGGCCTTGAGCGCGTCAGAGACATGCGGAGTGCGTTGCTCGCCGAGGTCGTGGTACATGCCAATCATCTCGGTGAGCTCGCTGGTGTTGAAGTGCTTTTCGTAGATTTCAGCGATGACGTTGAGAAATTCGTCGAGATTGATGCGTGCGTGCATGCGGCGCGCCCACTCCTCACTGAAGGCTGGGTCGAGCTCGGGGTGTTGCTGAATCATCTTCTGCTTGCCGTTGTCGATCATGGCGTCGATGTTGTCGGCGAGAACCTTACGCGTGCCCATGGCTTCAAGAAGCTTCATGGCAACTTGATGGAT
>DAHXOQ010000303.1 GCA_027364815.1 Acidobacteriaceae bacterium
CTGCCTGCCGCGCCGCCAAGGCCGCCTGCAACTGCTGCGTGAGAAACGTGACTTGGTCCTGGCCGATCTGGACGTTGCCCAGCACTCCCACGCTCTCGCCGGTGTTGGAGTAGAGGCCGATGATCTTAACGAACGGCGCATTCAGCGTGAAGTACGCGCCCGGCTGATCCATCGTGGTGCGCGAGGCTCCCTGGCTGTCGACGCCGTTACCCGGTGTGGCCGCGCAGAAGTTGGCCAGATACGCAGCCAGCGAAGTTGCCGCCTCTCCGGTGTAGACGACGCCATCGTGATTGCCGGGGATGGCAAAGATTGGGGCGTTGTAGTTGCGGTACGGATCGTAGAACTGCGCGAAGTAATACTCGTCCTGGCCGAAGTAATAAACGATGTCGCCCAAGTGAAACCAGAAACTGGCGCCGTTGGCTGTGTCTGCGGCCATTGCGTCGGCAACTGCAAATTGAAATTTGGGGTTGATGATTCCGCCCGTATCGCCGACTGTATGAAAGACAATCTGGCCGGCAGATTGAATTTTTGCCGCGGCCACGCTTCCAATTATGTTGGACAAATCCATCGGGTTGGTGTTGCGAACCGGGGGAATCGGTTCCATCTGTTGAAGCGCTTTGGCGGCCGCGTCAGCTGAAACTACCTGTTTGCTAAAGCTGCTGAAGTTATCCGGAGTCAGATCCGGATCAGCGAATGCACGAGTAATTGACATAGGACCTCCTCAATTGCGAAACATGCTACCACGCGCAAATGCAGGGTGTGTATGAAAACTTGCTGATTCTTTTTTACCTAAGTTTACTGTTGCGCGAGTTATCGCCCACCCATTTTCACTGCGCATGAATTGAATGCCTGGTAAAAAAATCCCGTCGCCAACCGCCTCACCCCCGTGATACGGTTTCTTCATTCCCCCTGGCACCTTCCCCCGGAGGCCTGCATGCACGCTGAGACAAAGCCCCAGGCGATATCTGCGTCTGTTTTCAATATTCAACACAAGGTTTGGCTACGTCCAAAGTACATCTTCGCGGCCATGCTCGCGGCCATTTTCCTCTACGTGATCTGGTATCACGAGAGTTTCCTCATCAATATGAAGGATTCAAAATGGCAGCACATTGAGAGCTTCAAGTGGGTTCTGCTTCCTCATGTTCTGGCCTCGGTCTGCGCGATTGTTTTATGTCCCTTCCAGTTCTCTGATCGCCTGCGTGTGCGCTACGCAAAATTGCATCGCATCCTGGGACGCATTTATGTCGGAGGCGTTTTGATTGGCGCGACTCTTGGCGTCTATGTGCATTATTTTGAACTCATTCATCTCTATCCCAACGATCCGGTTTTTTTATCCGGCTTCATCGGCAACATTTTCAACGCGCTCCTCTGGACCTTTTGCACGGTTATGGCGATGATTTTCATTCTGCAACGCAAAGTGCAACTGCACCGGCAATGGATGACGCGCAGCTTTGCCTGCGCACTGATTTTCGTCGAGACGCGTTTCATCGCCGGCATCTTCCATCTGCACGGATTCGGAGAGATCATCTTGTGGAGTTGTGTAGCCATGGCAGTTCCACTGGCGGATCTGGCACTGTATCTCGAGGAGTACTTCCGTATGCGCAGCAAGCAAAGCAGAGCCGCAGCACAAATTGCATGATGCAACAAATCCCCAGCTAAAGAACGGAGAGGCACGATGCACGAAAATCACGACGCAGAACCATTGAACCCCAGAATAGTATTCGAGATGGTACAAGCATTTCAGAAATCCGCAGCTCTCAAGGCTGCCATTGAGCTCGACGTTTTTCGCGCGGTGGGAGAGGGCCCGGGCGATCTTGTCTCCATTGCAGAACATTCAAAATCGTCGGAGCGCGGGATGCGCATCCTCTGCGATTTTCTGGTGATCAATGGAATTCTGATCAAAGAGGATGGCAAGTACAAACACACGCCATCGAGCGCGGCATTCCTTGATCCTGCGTCGCCTGCGTGCATGGCTTCAATCGCGCAGTTTATGAGCGACCCCAGCATCTATCGCACCTACGATCACCTTGCCGATATTGTTCGCACCGGACGCACGAATCTCCCCGGAGCCGGCACAGTTGAGCCGGAGAATCCAGTCTGGGTTTTATTCGCGGAGAAGATGGCGCCGATGATGGGGCCGATGGCCGGGCCGCTTGGCGCAGTCGTCCTTGAGGGCCACAGCGGCCCGATGGAGGTTCTTGATATTGCCGCCGGCCACGGACTTTTCGGCATTGAGATCGCCAGGCAGAATCCGCAGGCACATGTTACCGGCCTCGATTGGGCGCCGGTGCTGCGCGTTGCACTGGAGAACGCGAAGAAAGCCGGAGTTGAGGCGCGCTACAAGATGCTTCCGGGCAGCGCCTTTGATGTTGACTTCGGCGGCCCGTACGACGTGGTTCTGCTGACTAATTTTCTGCATCATTTTGACCACGAAACCTGCGTCTCGCTTTTGAAGAAAGTTCGCGCGGCGCTCAAGCCGGGATGCCGCGCTATCACGCTGGAATTTGTGCCCAATGAAGACCGCGTCTCGCCGCCGATGCCCGCAGCCTTCAGTTTGACGATGCTCACGAGCACCATCGCCGGAGACGCCTACACGCTGAGCGAACTTACTTCGATGTACACGACTGCCGGTTTCAACAACATCACAGCACACCCGATTCCGCGGAGCCCGCACACGATTGTCATGGGGCGCGCTTGAAAAATTTTATTTCTCTGAGCGGGTTTAACTGCGCCCGCATCAACTTGTGCGCATCTGCACTCACTGACTCTGTACTTTGCGCGCCGCCATCATCTTCTGCACAACCTCGCTCACGGCGTAACAGCCCAGCAGCAGAATGGCCCACTCTACGGGAATCCGCGCGCGCTCGTTGTATTGAGTGAGGTAATAAATAACCGGGAAGGTCGCGAGCCAGATCAGAATCACGATGCAGACGCTGCGGTCCTTCATCCACAGCAAGACCGCGCCTAAAATTCCGAAGATTGAAGCGGCTGAAACAATCACATCCCTGAGCGGTGAATAAAAGTTCTTGTTGTGAATCACGCTGAGTTCATCGCTCAAAAACATCGGCGTCCAGAAGGCGATAAATCTTTTGAATGTCAGCGTGGCAAAGGCGCCTTTGTTTTCCTTGATCCATGACATTGCAAGCTGCATCTGCTGCTGGTTGTAAGCGACCTCGCCCAACTGGCCCACTTTGTGAATCTCGTCTAAATTTTCGTTGGGATGGAACTGCGAATAGCAATTGGTCATTTCGTTGACGACAAATGAAAATGAGGCGCAACTGTTGTTGGAGACGGCCATCTCGATTCCCAGATTGTCGCGCACAAATACGCTCGCGTGGAATGCGCTGTAATTGCGCACCATCCACGGCGCAATCATCAGGATTGGAACGAGCGCCAGCACAACCAGAGATTTGTTTTTTTGAGTGCGCCAGAAATACAGCACCACCAGCCACGCCACCAGCGCGTG
>DAHXOQ010000304.1 GCA_027364815.1 Acidobacteriaceae bacterium
CCATCGGGTTTGAAGGCGGGCGGGAGGCGGGCGAGGATTTCGACGGTGGTTTCAGGCGGACAGCTTCATCCTGGCGGAAGAGCGTTGGCGGCGCGCCCTTCTTTGCGGCGGGGATTTCAACGGCGAGTATTTCTTTTTCAAAGTGCGCGCGCGCGGCTGCGGCGCGGCGGTGGGATTCAGCGGCGAAGGCATCTTGCTCAGCGCGGGAGATGGAATATTTGTCGGCGACGAGCTCGGCGCAGACGCCCATGTGGTAGTTGTTGTAGACCTCCCAGAGACCATCGTGAATCATGGCGTCGACGAGCACGCCGTTGCCCATGCGGTAACCCGAGCGGGCCTGGGTGAGGAGGTAAGGCGCGTTGGTCATGGATTCCATGCCGCCGGCGATGACAAGGGATGCGTTGTCGGTCTGGATGGCCTGGGCAGCGAGGGCCACGGCTTTCAAACCTGACCCGCAGACTTTGTTGATGGTGAGGGCGGCGACGGAGTTGGGAAGTCCGCCGTGGAGAGCGGCCTGGCGCGCTGGGTTCTGACCGAGGCCGGCCTGGAGGACACAGCCCATGATGCATTCGTCGATGAGGGTGGGGAGCGAGTCTGGATCAGAAACGGAAGCGAGGCCGGCGCGGCGGCCTGCTTCACGGACGCCGAGAGCGCCGAGTTGGGGTGCGGTGAATGGAGAGAGCGAGCCCTGGAAGCGGCCAAGAGGAGTGCGGACGGCGGAGAGGATGATGGCGTTTTTCATACGGGGATAATTGTAAGTCGGCGCGAGGAAGATTGTCAGGCATTGCATGCGGCAACCGCGCCGTTGGCGCAAAAGCAACAACAAAAGCAACTGCAGATCCTTTGACTACCCCTTCGACTCATTACACTCGCTCAGGGTTCTCACAGGATGACAAATCAAAAATTTAGAGGCTAGCGGGGCGAAAAAAACAGTTACAGGCGCGGGGAGGCGAGTATATATTGTGGTCACCGGAAAATCAGGGATATGCCCCGGCTGTGCTGAGGAAGCGACGCCGCAGATGGAAGTGCCTGTGGCGCGAGAGGTCTCAGCACAATGAAGGAGGGAATATGAGATGGTATTTGATGGTGTGGAAGCGGGCGTTTGATTTTGCAGGGCGATCACGCAGGAAAGAGTTTTGGATGTTCTCGCTGATTCACTTGCTGATTCAGGCTGTTTTGATGATTGTCGCGGTGGCGCTGTCGATGATGGGGCAGGCGGATATTGGGCGCATACTTTCGATTGTGGCGGTGGGTTATTGGATAGTGGGGATTATTCCTTATGTGGCGTGCTTCTTCCGTCGGTTGCACGATACGGGCCGAAGCGGCTGGTGGTGGCTTTTTGCGCTGGTGCCGATAGTGGGCGCGATTGTGGACATTGTGTTTTTAGCAACGAATGGAGCGGTTGGGGCTAACAAGTATGGGATGGATCCGAAGGCTGCTTAAAGGGAGCGGTGGGATGGATGGGGACAGGCTGAGGCTTGTCCCCATTTTGTTTGGATGAGGATAGTTAGATGCGGCCGGCTTCGCGGAGGGCGTGGATTTCGTCGTCGGTGAAGATTTCAGAGCGGATGAGGAAGCGCTGGCCGGTGGGGCCTTCGAGGGAGAACATTCCGCCGCGGCCGGGGACGACGTCGAGGGTGAGCTGAGTGTGCTTCCAGTATTCGAATTGACTGCGGGACATGTAGAAGGGCTGGTCGTCGACTGAGCCGAGTTGGATGTCGGCGTCGCCGATGATGAATTCGTTGCGGGGGTAGCACATGGGTGAACTGCCGTCGCAACAGCCGCCGGATTGGTGGAAGAGGAGGTCGCCGTATTTTGCGCGGAGAGAGCGCACGAGGGGGATGGCGGCGGGGGTGGCGAGGACTTGGAGAGGTAGAGCGGACATTTTGGTTTCTGACGAGAGAATTGGGTGGTGAAGTGTGTGGGTGTGTTGAGAAGGGACTGAGGGACTGAGGGACAAAGGAGTGATGGACTAACCGCTGGCATCATCTGTCATTTGGCTGGCGTTATTACTTAGTCCCTTCGTCCCCTTGTCCCTTAGTCCCTATTTTTTAAAAGAAACCAAGTTTTTTCGGGCTGTAGCTGACGAGGAGATTCTTGGTTTGCTGGTAGTGGTCGAGCATCATGCTGTGAGTTTCGCGGCCGATGCCGGATTGCTTGTATCCGCCGAAGGCAGCGTGGGCGGGGTAGGCGTGGTAGCAGTTGGTCCAGACGCGGCCAGCCTGGATTTTGCGGCCGAAGTGATAGCAGCGATTGGCGTCGCGGGTCCAGATGCCGGAGCCGAGACCGTAGAGCGTGTCGTTGGCGATGGAGAGCGCTTCTTCATCCGTCTTGAAGGTGGTGACAGAGACAACGGGGCCGAAGATTTCTTCCTGGAAGATGCGCATTTTGTTATGGCCCTTGAAGACTGTGGGCTGAACGTAGAAGCCGCCTTCGAGATCGCCGGAAAGAATGGCGCGCTTGCCTCCGGTGAGGAGCTCGGCGCCTTCCTTTTTGCCAATGTCGATATAGGAGAGGATTTTTTCAAGCTGCTCGTTGGAAGCTTGCGCCCCGAGCATGGTTGCGGCGTCGAGCGGGTTGCCCTGGATGATGGCGTGAACCCGTTTGAGGGCGCGCTCCATGAATCGATCGTAGATGCTCTCCTGAATGAGGGCGCGGCTGGGGCAGGTACAGACTTCGCCCTGGTTGAGCGCGAACATCACGAAGCCTTCGATGGCTTTGTCGAAGAAGTCGTCGTCTTCGTTGAAGACGTCTGCAAAGAAAATGTTAGGAGATTTTCCGCCCAGTTCGAGTGTGACAGGGATGAGATTCTGGCTGGCGTACTGCATGATCAGGCGGCCGGTGGTGGTTTCGCCGGTGAAGGCGACCTTGGCGACGCGGTTACTTGATGCGAGTGGCTTGCCGGCCTCGAGACCGAAGCCGTTGCCGATGTTGAGAACGCCGGGAGGTAGCAGGTCGCCGATGAGTTCCATCAGCACGAGGATGCTGGCAGGGGTTTGCTCGGCTGGCTTAAGGACGATGCAATTGCCGGCGGCGAGCGCGGGAGCCATTTTCCATACGGCCATCAGGATGGGGAAGTTCCAGGGGATGATCTGCGCGACGACGCCGAGCGGCTCGTGGAAGTGATAGGCGACTGTCTCATGATCAATCTCGGAGATGGTGCCCTCTTGCGCGCGGATGCAGCCGGCGAAGTAGCGGAAGTGATCGATGGCGAGCGGCATGTCCGCGGCCAGGGTTTCGCGGATGGGCTTGCCGTTGTCCCAGGTTTCGGCGAGGGCGAGCATCTCAATGTTGTCTTCCATGCGCTGGGCAATTTGATTGAGGATGTTGGCGCGATGGGTGGGGCTGGTTTGTCCCCAGCTGTGGAATGCGGCATGAGCGGCGTCGAGGGCCTTCTCGATGTCCTTCTCGTTGGAGCGGGGAATCTCGCAGAAGACGTTGCCGGTGA
>DAHXOQ010000305.1 GCA_027364815.1 Acidobacteriaceae bacterium
CAGCACAAGAACCGCGAGAAGGCGATGAAGATGCTGCGTTCGCGATTGTACGAGTATGAGCTGGATAAGAAGAAGGCTGCGAGCAAGAAGGTTGAGGATTCAAAGCTGGAGATCAACTTTGGGTCGCAGATTCGCTCGTATGTACTGCAGCCGTACCGGATGGCAAAGGATCATCGGACCAAGGTTGAAGTGGGTGATGTGGATAAGGTGCTGGATGGTTATCTGGAACCGTTTTTGCGGGGATTTTTGCTGGCCAAACGGCGCGGGACGGCAGTTGAAAGCGGCGATGATGATTTGGATGTGTAAAAAACAGGGGTCAGATGTCAGAAATCAGGGGTCAGAGACCAGCAACGAACAGGGAACGGGGAATAGTTTGAATCCTCTACGAGTTGCAAATATCTAATTGCTCATGGGTGAAGTGATGAATGATGAAGCGTTGATTGAAACGATGTTGCGTTCGGCGAAGACGATTGCCGTGGTGGGCATTAGTGACAAGTCCGAGCGGGCGAGTTTTAACATAGCGCGTTATTTGAAGGCTGAGGGGTATCAGATTGTTCCCGTAAACCCGGTGCTTAAAGAGGTGTTGGGGCAGAAGTGCTTTGCGACACTGGCTGAGGGGCAGGAGGCTTTGGTCGGCGAGACAGGCAAGGGAATTGATCTGGTTGATGTCTTCCGCGCTTCGGAGTTTGTGCCGGGGATTGTGGACGAGGTGCTCACGCTGGGAATTAAAAATCTTTGGCTACAGGATGGCGTGACGCATGCGGAGGCAGTAGTGAAGGCACGCGCGGCCGGTGTGAATGTGGTGGAGGATGATTGCATCTTCAGAAGGCATGCGGCGCTGGCACGGTGATTCAGGCGGCGAAAGTTTTCTGTGTTGATTGATCGCCGAGTCCGGCCATGAGCCCTGCAATTGAAATGTCTTCGTCGAGCGATTCCCAATGCAGTCCGCGACTTGAGATGCGAACAGAGGAAAGCTGCTCGGGCGAGGCATGCAGCAGACGCGGAAACCAGGCTAGCGGCACACCGATGACACGGCCATCACTGAGATCAACCCAGAGGTTGTCTTCGTCAAAGTGAACGCGAGTTGCGCTAACTGAAGAACTCATTCCATGCCCTTTCGATGCGATCCTTGTTGATTTCCACGATTTCCATCAATTCGCGAAGAGTTTGGAGTCATAACCATCTTTGTAGGCCACTTTTATCTCAGGTTTCAGCCAAATTTATGCTTCCTTCGCATCCTTTTCAACATGAATGTGAACAGGCTCGCGTGGAGATCCTTCATTTGAGTAAAAGAAAAACTTGAAGCCGCGATAATTGAAGACTGTTGGCACGACTTAAGATTAGCAATAATCAAGTTGAAACTGGAGAAATTATTGCATTTTCGGCGCTGGCACGGTGATTCAGGGGTAGCGCTCGACGAAATCAGCAGCGCCATCGGAGAAAGCTTTGCGGCCCTCGGGTGTATCGTCATCGGCAAGATCCAATAAAGCTGAAAGAGCTTCTTTCATTCCTTCGTAATCAGCGTGGGCTTCCTCAGCGCGGCCGAGATAGCGCGTGTGCAGCATGGAGCCGTAGATGCCGCAGGTGATGGCGAAGGGAGCGACATCAGTATTGCGTTCCAAAGTAATACGCGCGCCGAGGGTATGCTCCTCATCGAGAAGGATGGTGCCGTTCTCCGAACCTTTTTGCCCGAGGGTTTCGCCGTTCTCGAATGTGTACCAGGGTGAATCTGCCATGCAAAAGAGCTTAGCGCATGGGGGATTTGGTTGACTACGCATGATTTCTGTAACCATCGTTCGATACACTGAGTCTTATAGTTGAGGAGTTGGTTCGAGAGAGCTTATGCGCATGAGACGATTGATTTTTGTTTTTTTGATGGCGATAGCCGCGATGCCTGCGGGTGCGCAGAAGAGTTTTGCGGATGCGCCACATGTGCATGTGCAGTTGGTGAAGGGGTATGAAAAATTATCTCCATCAGCTACTGGCGTTGAGCGAAATTCTCTCGGTCTTTATTTCAAGCTTGAAAAGGGCTGGCATATTTATTGGAAAAATGCTGGTGATGCGGGAGAGTCGCCGAGGATTCATTGGACAATGCCGGAAGGTGTAACGGCTGAAGAGTTGGAGTTTCCGGCACCGAAACGACTGCCGATCGGGCCCTTGATGGATTATGGCTATGAAGATGAAGTTATTTTTCCGATCAAGATTGTTGGAAATGCTCCAAAACTTATTAGTGGCGCACCAAATTTAATGAAGGCGCACGTTACCTGGATTATTTGCAGTGATAGTTGCATTCCGGGCAAAGCAGATTTGCAAGCTGATTTTTTGTGGATTCAGGATAAAGCTACTGATGCTGCAACTCTACGGCTTGAAGAATTACTGAAACAAACCGAAGCGAATCTTCCCAAGCCACTACCCTCAAATACAAAAGGAATTTTTGCACCGACGAGGGATGGGTTTCTGCTCTCGGTTGAAACAGGTCAGCGGGAAACATCAGCAGTATTTTTTCCTGCGGAGCCGAATCTGATTGATAATCCTGCGCCGCAGAAGCTGACGCCGACGGCGAAGGGATTTCAACTGGAGCTGAAGCGCGATCAGTATTTGAAGACAACGCCGGCGCAGTTGCCGGGATTGATTGAGTTGAGCGGGGGAAGGAACTTTGAGTTTGTGGCAGTGCCGGGAGTAGTGGCGGCTGCGCCGAATTTTAATTGGCTGGAGCTGGCGAGGATTGCCGGGCTCGCGTTTCTTGGTGGAGTGATTCTGAACCTGATGCCGTGCGTCTTTCCGGTTCTGTTTTTGAAGGGGCTGGCGTTGGTGAACTCCGGGCACAAGGAGCGGGCACATTTGCGCGCGCATGGCGCGGTGTATGCGGCGGGGATTGTGGTGAGCTTCTGGATGCTGGTCGCAGTACTGTTGATTCTGCGCGGGGCGGGGTCAACGCTTGGTTGGGGATTCCAGTTTCAGTCGCCGGTCTTTCTCTCGCTGATGGCGGGGCTGCTTTTCTTTCTGGGACTTTCGCTTGCAGGGCAATTCGAGATTGGGTTGACGCTGACGGGTAGAGGTGGACATCTCGCCGCGAAGGAGGGTTTTGCGGGGAGTTTCTTTACTGGAGTGCTGGCTGTTGTGGTGGCGACGCCGTGTGCTGCGCCGTTTATGGGCGTGGCGGTGGGGTATGCGCTGGCACAATCGGCGGTAGTATCATTTGTGATTTTTACGGCGCTGGCGCTGGGGTTGGCTGCGCCGTATGTGGCGTTGACATTACAACCGGCGTGGACGCGCGTATTGCCGAGGCCGGGCGTGTGGATGGATGTTCTGAAGCAGGCGACGGCGATTCCGATCTTTGGAACAGCGATCTGGCTGGTGTGGGTGGTGGCGAGCACTTATGGGACTGGGATTTTGTTGGTGCTGTTGGTGAGTTTTTTGCTG
>DAHXOQ010000306.1 GCA_027364815.1 Acidobacteriaceae bacterium
CGAATTGCTCATTCTGATGCAGCACCTGAGAACTCGAAATTCCCGCCGGATTCACCAGTATTGTCGCGTTCGTATGCGCGTTGCCGACCGTCGCAACCAGGTTAATCAGTCGCGGCGCTGTCACCGTCGTCGGCGCAGTATAAACAACAGAACAATTTGTCGAACTCAAATTTCCACGCGTGCAATGCGTCGTGCCCAGGCGCCCCAGATCGCCAACTGCACTCGACGCGTCCTTCATCAGCTCAAAGTGAATCGAGCTCTCACCACCGGCCTCAGAGAGAATCCCGTCGATCGTCGCCGTACCACCCGGCGCAAGCGCAATATTCTGCGGCGTCAACGGAGCAAAAAATCCGGGCGTAATAATCACCGGAACTGACACGCTCATCTTCGGATCGCTGATCAACGTCGCCGTCACCATAACAGCCTCACGATCCGAGGTCAGAAAATTAGGCGGCGTAAAATCTCCGTCCGCGTTAATCGAACCCGCATGCAATCCGGAAACACTCCAGCGGACATCGCTGTTGCTTCCATCGCTCATGCGCGCTGAAAACTCCTCCACAATCGCGCCCGTCTCCAGCGACTTGTTGCATCCCGTGCAATTCGTATCCAGGTACGCAATATTCGGAGTCACAATCAACCCAGGATGCATACTCAACGACGCACCACCGCAACCAGCCAGCGCCATCGCAAGCCCAAAGACGCACAAACGCGCAATCGCATTGCGCTGCTTCAAGCGCACTACTTTGGTTTGCCGGTTTTTAAAGGGTTTAACGCTGTGCATATTCGGGGACTCTATACGGCCGCTTCTTTATTAGACACTTTTTCTTCCACTCTGTCTCATAATTGAACTTAAAAATTCGCATCCAAAACAAAGAATCTCCGGATGAACACCGGAGATTCTTCACTTTCACCCGTAAATTCAATTCTTTATCTACTTCAGGAGATTACCCGCTTCAAAAAGCTCTGCAATCCCCAGCGCCCCAGCAACACAGTAAACACCAGCAGCGCCAGCGTTGAAACCCACCACGGCATGCTCACCACATTCGGCGTCACCGTCGTGCGCAACCCCTCGCAGATGTAAACAATCGGATTGATCAGCACTCCATACTTGAGAAATGGAATGTTCTTCAGCGCTGCCCATGGAAAATAAACACATCCCAGAAAAGTAATCGGCACCAGCACAATCGAGCAGACAAGCCCAATCTGCTTCGGAGGAACCATCGCACCGATCAGCAGCCCCAGCGACCCCGCGAGCAGGCTCGACAAAATCAGCACCACCAAAAACAAAAACCAGTTTCCGATCTCCGGCTTCACCGGCGTCGCAGGAATGTAATACGCCATCGGAATCACCAACACCGCCGCCGTAATACTTTGCAGCGCGCTGAAGACAACTTTCTCCACGCCGACCAGCCACACCGGAACCGGACTCATCACGCGGTCATCAATCTCACGCGTAATTCCAAACTCGGTCGAGAGCGGCAACGCCACGGCCGCAATGCCACTGAACATGATCGCCACCGCCATCAATCCCGGCAGCAACACCTGGCCAAAATTCCCCGCGCCCATCGGATTGCCCGTGCTCATGCGCGGCAACACATATGTGAAGACAAACAGAAACAACAGCGGCTGCATGCCCACGCGCAGAATAAACGGCAGCAACTCGCGCGTCATCACACGCAAATCGCGCGCCATCAATCCGAAGAAGGCCTTCAATAAAAACATTGCATTATTCACGCAAGTCCCTCCCCGTCAAGTGAATGAAGACCGTCTCCAGACTCGCTTCCTGAATCTTGATATCGCGCAATCCCTGCGCCTTGGTCGCTTCAACAATCAGCGGCAGCAATCCTTCAGCCCGCGTCGCCACAACGCGTATTCCATCTTCGTAGGGATCGGCGCTCTCAACACCCTCTTGCTTGCGCAGCCACGCCGCCGCATCTTCAATTCCATCCTGCTTGTAGAGCCGCAGAACAAAAACCGAGTGGACGCCAAAGATCGACTTCAGCTTTTCCGGCGAGCCCAACGCCAGCACGCGTCCATGATCGATAATCGCGAGCCTGTCGCTGAGCGCATCGGCCTCTTCCATGTAATGCGTCGTCAGCAGCACCGTGATGCCTTCCTTGTGCAGCTCTTCAACAATCCCCCACATCGCCAAACGGCTCTGCGGATCGAGCCCCGCACTCGGCTCATCAAGCAACAACACACGCGGCCTGTGCGCAATCGCGCGCGCAATCTGCAACCTCTGCGCCAACCCGCCCGACAACTGCGCAGGATAAGCACTCTGTCTTTCAGTCAGCAAAAACTGTTCCAGCAACTCCAGGCTGCGCGCCTTCGAATCGCGATGACTCATCGCAAAATACCGGCAGTGATAGTAGAGATTCTCAAACAGCGTCAGCGACCGGTCCAGCGTGTTGAACTGCGGCACCACGCCAATGGATTTGCGCGCCACATCCGGCTGCTTCACCACATCCACGCCGTTGATGCGCACCACGCCCGAGGTCGGCAGAATCCGCGTCGTCGCCCCGCCGATCGTCGTCGTCTTGCCGGCGCCGTGCGGCCCCAGCAACCCGAAGATCTCACCCTCGTGCAACTCCAGGTCCAGGCTCTCAACAGCCACAACCCGGTTCTTGCCCTCGTAGATCTTCGTCAGAGCTTCTATTTGTACAATCGATTGACTCAAGTTCTCTCGCAGTTTGAGGAAAATTCTTACGCTTATCAGATTACTGCATCAAGCTAATGGTAAGGCAACAGTTTCTCCACTCCATTCACCCATGAAATGCGTGCCCATCCTCGAGGCTTTTCGAGGAAAAAGTTGTTTTTACGTCTAGTGTGGGCTCGCTTGAATTCTCGGACTTCTCCCCCCCCCGCCAACCTTCCAGCTTGCGAACTCCGCGTCAGCGGTCCTCACTTGCACAATCAAAAAACGCTGACTCACTCGTCACAAGAAGCAGTGGTTGACTTGCTGTTCCTTTTTTTAAGACATCTATCAATATCTCCGATGCGCAGCTAAGCAACAGGCATAAATGAACAGATGAGCATCAATCAAGTTGCCTGCTGATGGAGGTCAGCGGGCTGTGGTAAGCAATGGAGGTTTGGACGTGACTAAAGTAGTTAGATGGGGAGTCGATAGACGTCGACGGAGGTGAGGGTGCCGCTGATGTAGACGGTAGTGTTGGTGATGAAGGCGGTGCCTGTGGAGGGAGTGCCAGTGGGGACGATTGCCAAGTATGTGATGGGAACTGTGCGTTGAGTGAAATTCGCCAGATTCTGGCCGACATTATTCGAATCGGCTACCAGGCCAGTTAGCCGGGTAAAGTCGGACTGTTCCTGAAACGAGAGTTCGTTCGCGAGGTCGCTGGAAGTGAGGTTACCGGGGGCGGGGACTTGACC
>DAHXOQ010000307.1 GCA_027364815.1 Acidobacteriaceae bacterium
GGCCAGTAGAGATGTGATTGGGAGTGATGATGGGTGCGAGATGTGAATGAGCGGCCTCCGCAATGGAAGAAGTGGATAGAGGAGATTTTACATTGGCGATGAAAACACGCGGGGCTGCTCGAATGCACGGACCGATGCGTGCGAGCGCTGGTCCGTGTACGCCAAGGGGTAGTGATTAATGCGGCGGATTAGCCTGGAGCCGGCGGCGAGCCTGGGTTGCAGCTATACGGGATAAGCTCCGGAGATGTATTCGGTCAATGCCTCAATGGTTTTCTCGTGTCCTTTGATGACCCACTGCACCAAATCGCCGATGGAGATGATGCCAACCACTTCATGGTTATGCACCACAGGGAGATGGCGGAAATGTTTCTGGGTCATCAAGTTCATGCAATCTTCTACTGTATGTTTGGGCGTGATCGAGACGACATTGGCAGACATGATTTCGCGCACCTGGGTGTCTTCCGAGTGGTGTCCCTTGAGGATACCTTTGCGGGCGTAATCTCGCTCAGAGAGAATGCCGACCAAACGATTGCCTTCCATCACCATCAAAGCGCCTACGTTATGCTCGGCCATCAATTCCAATGCCTGGCGAACGTTTTGTCCGGGTGCAACGGAGAGAATTTTGTTGATGGCTTTCTGTTTGAGAACTTTATCAATAGTGTCGCTAGTCTGCATGAATGTCTCCTGGAGGGTGTAGCACTTAAATCAGCTACTGGCGGTGAAGTATAAAACTCTTTGCATACGTTTGTGGAAGAAAAAATTTAGGGATGTGAGGCGGGTAAAAAGTTGGAAGGGAGGGGAATTAAATCCCCGGTCTCAAAAGCGAGACCGGAGACACCCGACGCTCTTATTCTAAAAAAGAGAATTGTTCATACTTTCTGTAGATACCCCAAACTATCCATTTCAATAGATACATTATTTAAGATGTCTTTCGGAATTTCACCGGCAAGTGTTGACGCTAGCCGTATCGTTTTTGTTGCATTTGGTGGGAAGTAATAAACAGGCTCAGTAAGACCGTCATCTTTTTTCCCTACTAGGGGCACTAATAAACCGCTCGCTCTTAACCTCTTTATAGCGATTTTCAATAATGGGTTTTTACTCATTTTCAAATACTGATTTCTCGTCAGATGATAGCTATTTGTTGCAAGAATATTAACCATTGCCCTTGACTCTAATGGTAATCTCTTCAAATCTTCAACCAAGGCATACAAGGGATCGTCCGAATCTTTATAAGACCTACGGCGCAATTGTGATGCGATTGTTTCTTTTAGGTCGAGTAATGCAGCTTCTAGACGTTCTATTCTCTGTCTTTCAGATTCAGTTGAACTATCCTGCAACTCGCTTTGAACTTCACTCTCAACGCCAGCTGAAATTTGATCAGTAATCTCTGCAGTTGATGAGCCCTCTTCTATATCCCTTCCATTCCCTAATCCGGTAAGCATTTTGTTCCATCCAGCAGTAATTAATTCTCTTGTATCCGCAGATAAATGTTCAACTGTTGATTCAATTTTCTGAAGTGATTTGATCATTTGTTGATTTACGACTGTCGATTCTTTATTCACCCAAAGTGCAAATAGAGTTGCAACAATCGAAAGCACAATGCCTGCAATACTTGCCATCAAACCCGCCCATAGTGCAACTGTTTCAATTTGATTCATGTGTTTAGCCTTTCTGAGCGCAAAGATTGAATAACAAAGTATAACCATTTAACTCCCAACCACTATCAGTACAGTACTGTGATTTTAAATTCGCCAATTCTTCGCCTTGGAGGTATAATCGTTGGCATGGACTTTCAGTTGGTGACACAGTATGAGCCTCGGGGAGATCAGCCGAGGGCGATTGAGGAACTGGTGCAGGGGCTTGGAGCCGGGGAACAGCACCAGGTGCTGCTTGGAGTGACGGGTTCGGGGAAGACCTTCACGATGGCGAAGGTGATTGAGAAATCGAACCGGCCGGCGCTGATCCTGGCACATAACAAGACGCTGGCGGCGCAGCTTTACCAGGAGTTCAAGCAGTTTTTTCCGAATAATGCGGTGGAATATTTTGTGAGTTATTACGATTTTTATCAGCCGGAGGCGTATATTCCGGCGGGAGATTTGTACATAGAAAAAGAAGCGACGGTCAATGAAGAACTCGACAAATTAAGACTCTCTGCGACAAGAAGTTTGTTTGAGCGCAGGGATGCGATCATTGTGAGCTCGGTGAGTTGCATTTATGGATTGGGGTCGCCGGAAGCGTATTACGGGATGCTGCTGCTGCTCGAAAAAGGGCAGAAGATCAATCGCAAGGATGTGACGCGGAGGTTGGTGGAGATTCTGTATGAGCGCAACGATGTGGATTTCAGGCGCGGGACGTTCAGAGTGCGCGGAGATGTGATTGAGGTTTATCCGACTTACGACGAGTGCGCATACAGGATTGAGATGTTTGGGGATGAGATTGAATCGCTCTCGCAGATTGACCCGCTGTTTGGGACGGTGAAGCAGAAGTATGCGCGGTTGCCGATTTATCCGAAGAGCCACTACGTGGTGCAGCCGGAGAAGAAGGCTGAGGCGATTGAGACGATCATCACGGAGCTGGGTGAGTGGGTGACATACCTGGAGCGCGAAGGCCGGATGGTGGAGGCGCAGAGGATCAATCAGCGGACGCGATTTGATTTGGAGATGATCAAGTCGATGGGGTATTGCCACGGGATTGAGAATTACTCGCGGCATTTCAGCGGGCGGCTGCCGGGCGAGCCACCGCCGACGCTGCTGGATTATTTTCCGAGGGATTTTTTGCTGTTTGTGGACGAGAGCCATGTGACGATTCCGCAGGTTCATGGGATGTGGCATGGAGACCGGAGCAGGAAGCAGAATCTGGTGGATTATGGTTTCAGATTGCCTTCGGCGATGGACAACAGGCCGCTGAAGTTTGAGGAGTTTGAAACGAGGGTGCATCAGACGATTTATGTTTCGGCGACGCCGGGGCCGTTTGAGCTGACACGGTCGGCGGGCGTGGTGGTGGAGCAGGTGATTCGGCCGACAGGGTTGGTGGATCCGGAGATTGAGATACGGCCTGTGAAGGGTCAGATTGACGATTTGCTGGCGGAGATCCGGGAGCGAGCGGCGAAGAACGAGCGGGTGCTGGTGACGACACTGACGAAACGGATGGCGGAGGATTTGAGCGGTTATTACACGGAGGTTGGTGTGCGGTGCCGTTATATGCACTCGGAGATTGAGACGCTGGAGCGGGTGAAGCTGCTGGCCGGGTTGCGGAAGGGGGAGTATGACGTGCTGGTGGGAATCAATCTGCTGCGTGAGGGTTTGGATTTGCCGGAGGTGAGTTTAGTGGCGATTCTGGACGCGGATAAGGAAGGGTTTCTGCGTTCGACGGGGAGCTTGAT
>DAHXOQ010000308.1 GCA_027364815.1 Acidobacteriaceae bacterium
GTGACCAGTTACCCCAATCACCCGCTGCGTTAAAGAAGCTCTGACCCTGCGCAGCCATGCGTTCAAACAATGGATTCAATGGGCTCGTATCAACCGGTGTCCAAACCCACGAACTGCTGATCGTCGTCGGCAACGGCCTGCGTACTGCCATCGCCGAGATCATCGCCGTATCCGTCGATCCCACATACATCACCAGGCTCGCAAGACCAGGCGCAACACCGATTGCCTCCTGCATATCAATCGTCTGTTCGAAATCATCACACCCGCTTAAATAATCGCAGCTAGTCGGTGTGCCATCCGTCGATAAAATCGTAATGGGAACATTCAGGCTCTGTGATGGTGAAGTAAATGCGTTAACTACCGAATAGTAGTTGTACAAATCAACCAGATCGGTTCCGTAGAACTCCAAAAGTCCAAGGTGCTGACCCGCTCCGGTCAACTGCGTGCCACCGTAGTAGGCCGCGCGCATATCGCTGCCAATGAAGTATCCGAACACGGAACCGGTGTACGATGTATTCGGTCTCGGTGTGTTTGAATTGATCTTGACTAGCTGCTTGCTCGACAACATCGGCTTCGGAATCGAATAATTATCCATTCCCGAAACATGCCACAACGCAAACGGCAAATCCACTGACGGCTCGCGATCCGGTGAGTAGAATATCCGCTTCTCCGCCGGATGCTGATAGGTCAGCATCTGCACATGAAACGCCGATTCAATCGCGCTCACAGGCCCCTTCACCTGTATATCCATTGCCAGAAGCGATCCGCCCACTACCGTCAATCCATGCGTCTCCATGTACCGTACGGTCGCTTCATAATCCTGCTGGCTCGGTCCAAAACGCGCTGAAAATTCCTCCGGCGTCAAGTACTGCTGATAACTATGGCTCCTCGGGTCATACAGATTCGCCACAAATTCATCAAGTCCCTTCTGATCGCTCAAGGGAAGCAAAACATCCAACTGCAATACCTGTGTCGCTGGCAGATGTCCCTGCACCTGCGCCTGTCCTTTCGCCACCGCGGCAAATACATGGCGCGTCTGCAGGCTTTCCGCCTGTGCTGTGAATCCAAACCCGCTCATCACCACCGCCAACAAGATACACGCTTGCAAATAGCTCTTCACTCGCATCATTCTCTCCTGACCTTTCAATTCTGAGTTAAGTTTTGCGCCGCAGCATTTCAGCTCTGATCTAAGAGCTCTCGTTCACTTCTGACCTAAGAGCCTTCTTTCACTTCTGACTTCAGAGCCTTATGGGATTGAACCATCATAATGTGTACTAATGGAAAAATCGCATGATAATTCGTTCATTTTCATAAAACGAAAATTCCACTTTCGCGCCTTCAAACTCACGCCTTCTCGCCACCATAAGAAACACATGGTGTGCATGGAAATCTTTTGCCTGAATAACTTCGGCGAGGTATACCACCATTGCTGCGACCACGCCGGAAGATTCAATTAGCCATTCAGTTTCACAAAACCTCTACTGATCGAACCCTGCGGACTTAGAGGGAAGCGGGACCTCGATCAAACCTGAATTTCCTTACAAATTTCGAGCTTGAATATGGAACATAATCGGATGCCACAAATTATTAGTAAATATTCACTTCAAGTCAAGATAATTCCGCTTAAATCTACCCCTTTCAAATCTCACCAAATCTTATCCGCTCCCCAGCTTTCAACCACCCCTTCCGACGTATCCAATCCTCCATCGCCGCACGCAACTCCTCCATCGGCACACGCTTTCCCACCTCCAGCAAACCATCCTCCACCGGCAACGTATCATCAAACATCGCTTCATTCGTAAAGTTCCGCATCGCAAAGTTATCTATCCATTTAAGCGGGCACCCCCGCCCCTCTCCCGCCGCATCCACTATCTCTACCCTGATCCGTCTCGAATACATAATCTAAATTCTATCCCCTCTATTTCTTTGCTTCCGACTTCTGTTGTTCCGCATCCACCTTGAACTTCTCATAATTCGATTCCCGTTCCACAAAGTGCTGCCGCATCCCTTTCAACAGGAACAAGCGCGCATTCACATTTCCCTCGGCTCCCATCGGCAGCCAAAGCTCCCCATTCACCTGCGCCTGATCAAAATAAAATCGCGAGCCCTTATCCACTGTCGCCACCAGCCCGCCTCCCACACGAAAATTATCCGTAAATATCGCTTCCAAATGCGCTATCTGTTTATCAGCCTCATCCACCCAAACCGTTCCCTTCAACTTCTTCGATGCATCCTCCATCATCCCGCTCGTCTTCGCATCCTTCCGCCCCACAAAATCAAAGACTATCGTAGAACGGCCTCTGTAATTCTCCCGCCGCGCATTCTGCACATCCATAATCTCCAATATCTTCCGCACGCTCACCACTTGCCCCTCCAGCGGTTGATCTGATGGCGTCTTCTCCGCCTTCTCCACCAGCTTCGTCACCCGCTCCGTCTCCTTCTTCGCATCATGCTCGTCCAACTCCTTCCCATCCTTCTTCACTTCGCGGCAAATCTCGTGTCCATGCACAAAAAAACATTCGCTCTCCTCCACCTCAGTCTTCTTCACCTTGCCACTCGAATCCAAATCCTCCGTCGTCGCCACCGAATTATACGTATAGTTTTCTCGCACCTTCTCCAACTGCTTCTGATGCTCGCTCACCTCCACCATCAACGCCCTGATATCAGGCAGCGGCTTCGCATCCTCCGCCCGCATCCACACCGAACTCATCACCATCACTATCAATACAAAAAACTTCATCTAGTCACTCTCTCGTTCCTCAGTCCCTCAGTTCCTCAGTCCCTCAGTCCCTTAGTCCCTGCTCATCTGACGTGCATCAATGAAACAAGGTTAGCCACGCCCAACCTATCAGCAGCGTCCCCAGCGTCACCGGAATCCCCACCCGAGAGTAATCCCAAAATCCAATCCGCACTTCGTTCCTCGCCCGCTCCACCACTATCAAATTCGCCACCGATCCCGTGATCGTCAAATTTCCCGCCAGCGTGCTCGCCATCGCCAGCACCAGCCATCCCGTATGCGCATCCCTGAAGCTCGGTATCAGAGACTTCATCAGCATCACCGCCGGAACATTGCTCACCACATTCGACAAAAACGCCGCCACCACCGTCAGCACTGCGCCATTCTGCAAATTGAAATGCTCTGCAAATCCAAACAGCATCGCCGTCAATCCCGCGTTCTCCGCTCCACCCACAATCAAAAACAATCCCACAAAAAATACCAGCAATCCCCAATCAACCTCGTCGTAAACTTCTCTCGGATTCTGCGTTCGCGTAATCAGCATCAGCGCCGCGCCAATCGCCGCCATCATCGCCGGAGGAACGCCCGCAATGAATCCAACCAGCAC
>DAHXOQ010000309.1 GCA_027364815.1 Acidobacteriaceae bacterium
AACTAAATGCTCCTGCCAGAATGCTTGTTGCGCTCCACCTTCCCAGGTTCGCGCAGTAGGCGCCTGGAGGGGCACAATTCCAAGTTGGTTAATCGTCGCCTGGCCGCCATTCTGCTGAAGGAAGTTGTAAAGCGAACCAATTTGTTCAGTCAGCGCCGGCTCTCGAATGCCTTGCGCAAAGCTGAAGTTGCTACGTGTCCCGCCCCAGAAGCCTTTGCGGGGGCGCACAACATAATAGCCAAAACCGAGGCGAGGCGAAACTCCGTTGCCGATTAATTCGTAGTGCTCAAAGCTGGTGCCGAGGTTGTAGAAGAATCGATTTTTGAAGTCGCCGTGCGCGGCAACAATGTAATCGTAGTTGGTGCGCTGGATGGATTCATTGATTCCGTAGACAGGCTCGCGCTCATATCCATATTCACGTTCGACATGAAAGCCCGCTGTTAATTCGACGTGCGGCGTGACTTGATAATCACCCTGGTAGTTGAAGAGATTGCGCTCGGTGCCCAAATCAAGACGGTTGGGATAGACGCCACCATTTGCGGCGCTGTAATTGAGAAGCGCAGGGCCCATGATGCTGAAGCCGTTTGCGCCGTGAATTTTCACAACGAGACCGTAATAATTTCCGCCGGTGTATGAGTTGGGCGCACCATCGCAAGTGCCGGAGGGATAACAAAGGCCCGCTGGATACCATTGCTGCGACTCTTCGCGCTTGCGAGCGGCACCCAGTTGAAAACGATTGTGGAAGTCGGCCGTGGTTTGATTGTCAAGCACGCCGCCCAGATAGAGGTCCTGGTCGCCTTCCTTTCGATCATCGCTGATGCCGTAAAAGGCGTAGGCGTTGGGAACGCCGGTTGCGTCAACGCCATAGCGAACGGTTGCGCGAATCTGCGTGCTGCCACTCGGCTGCCAGCCGAAATTTCCTGCGCTTGTGGCAACGTGATACTCATCCAAGGGAATGGAATTTCCCGTCTGAAACCAACTGAAGGCTCCAAAGTAGTCGAGCGTTTTATGCGTGCCCGCAACTTCAAGTTCTTCGCGCGAAGTATTGAAATTTCCCGCGTCGCCCTCAAGAAGAAACGAAGGAAAACTTGTGGTTCCATGTGGCGTTGTAAAGCTGACGACTCCGCCTGAAGCATCAGCGCCGTAGAGATTCGAGTTGGGTCCGCGATAAATTTCGACTTGCTCAAGGGCGGTTGTGCTGACCGGGCCAAAATCAAAGCGGCCGCCGATATCGCCCGCATTCTGGCCGTCGAAGAGCATCTTGTTGGCATCTGAATCGGCGCCGCGTAAAAACACCGAGGTCTGTGCGCCGCGCTGTCCTACTTGTTCAACCACCGCTCCGGGAACTGTGCGCAGAATGCCGACAATATCGGAGTGGCCCATCAAATCCTGTGCGTTAAGAACCGTGGTGGCATTAGTCGTCTGCTCTTGCGGGGTGGGCGTTCCCGTGGCCGTAACTACGATAGACTCGCGCACCCACTCCGGCTCAAGCACGAGCTTGCGTTCAATATTGTCGAGCGTGCCGGCATAAAAATCCGGCGTAGAGAGTTGACGAAAACTGGAGGCTTTGATGACAAGAAAAACATGGCCCGGCGTTCCGGTTGTCAATTGAAAACTGCCATCTGAGGCTGAGACTGCTGAAGTCACAACGTGGCCATTCATGACGAGCATCACTGTGGCGCCGCGAATTGCAGCGCCGGAAGGATCAGTAACAGTGCCACGGATTGAGGCCGCGTGAGCTGCGGAGGCAAATGTCAGGAGCGTCAGGAGAGAGAAACAAAGCCGAGTAACGCGAAGAGATTGAAGGTGAAAACGACGCGAGAATAGCTCGCGGTGACGGAGAGAAAATAACATGATGGCTCCTCTGATCCCCCTCGGGACCGAAGCGGGTGCTGGAGGCAATGGACCGGTCTCCTGACTCGCGCCGATTCGGCAGCCTTCCCGAAAGCTTTTTTCAGCTCCAGTGGCATTGCGCCGATTCCATGCTGAATTCCTCACCTAATATAAGGACGAGGCCTTCAACGAGTGCGCTCACAGTTGCGGGGCAGTGGCGGATTTTCACCGCCTTCCCGAACATCCATGCGTATCTAGTTATGGGTTGCACGCAGAACTCAAAATCCCGCGCAAAATTATTCATCAGGCTGAAAACTATCCTACAAGATTGCACTCTATTGAAATTCCAGGCTCACTGAGGTTTTGCAGTCTCGCAGAAAAAATTGTTCATCAGGACAAAGATTCAGCAATTTCTGCCCGCAAATAAAATTCTCCTCACCATGTCGAGCATCGGAAGGAGCAATTAATTTCTGGTGACCCCGGGAAGATTCGAACTTCCGACACGCAGTTTAGGAAACTGCTGCTCTATCCACCTGAGCTACGGGGCCACGTTTATTATCAATAGGTTACCATGTCGTCGCAATCTTTCGGGTTACAGTTAGTCCCCGGGTGATTGACAGGTCCGCTGCGCGGATGGTCTGAAGGGCGGCACGGAATGGTGTCAAAATAAATCACGATATCAACAAGGTAGCATCACATATATTCCTCGTGCACGTGACTATTCATGGAGAGTTCGCTTTCAGAATGGGCTGAGGCGAAGCGCATGCAGAAGTCCATAACGCTGATCAGAGTTAACTATCCAAAGACAGTGACTTCATTTCTGCCTGCATTAAACTTGCTCAGATACACCAAAGAATCACGCATCTTCGCATCAGCGAAAATGCGCTTTGCAAAATGAGCACATTCATGTTCTGAAATAGGATTGACTCACTTTAGAGAATAACGATTCACATTCAAGAGTGAGCAGGGACTCAGCCTATTGCGCATGCGCTCAATAAACTGAGTCCCTGGTCTTTTGCATTCTATTTTGCACCTTCCGGCGCATTCAGGTTGCGAACAAGCCAGGGAATAATGACCTGTTTGAAGATGCGAGGGTCAGGCCAGACACCGACTTGTCTTCCCAGGTGACCTCCTTGTGGATTGATCCAGGCTTCCTTGGGCACGTCACCACTGTCCATTAATTCGTAGACATCGGAGATGGGGACTTGCGTATCCTTGGTGCCTGCAAGAATCAACATCGGCGTTGTGGGTTGACCCAGAATATGCTGGTTCACCAGAGACATCTTCGCAAATACATCGGCGACCTGATCCAATGTCGTCACGCCATCGAGAATCGACATGAGCGCCGGCACTTGATCGAAGAGATACTCGCGATTTCCCATTAGCGAATTCATCACAAACTCTTTTTTAAAGAAGAGGTCTGTGGGGGGAGATTGCACACTGACACACTTCAAACGCTTTCTTTCAACGACTGACATTTTTGTGCCCCAGTAAGC
>DAHXOQ010000030.1 GCA_027364815.1 Acidobacteriaceae bacterium
ACACTCGGCCGCGTCTCGCTTGACACGGGCAAAGTCTACCTGGGCGAAATGCAAGTTACCGACGACCATCTACGCGCGGCGACGAGTATTCAGATTGCCGCATGCGGAACCAGTTGGCACGCGGGGCTCGCCGGCAAGTACATGATCGAGCGGCTGGCGCGGATACCTGTCGACGTGGATTACGCCAGCGAATACCGCTACCGCGACCCGATCGCCGATCCTCACGCGCTCGGTCTGCTCATTACGCAATCCGGCGAAACGGCCGACACTCTGGCCGCGCAACGCGAACTCAAAGCGCTTGGATCGCAAACTGTGGCCATCTGCAATGTCGTCGGCGCGATGGTTGCGCGCGAGGCTCACGGCGCAATTTACACACACGCGGGGCCGGAGATCGGAGTTGCCTCTACCAAAGCGGTCACGGCGCAACTGACCGCGCTTTTTCTGCTGGCGCTGAAACTCGGCCAGCTTCGCGGCCATCTGGACAAGGCGCAATCGATCGAACTGATTGAAGCTCTGAGCCGCATTCCGGGAAAAATTGAGGAGGCGCTCAATTCAACTTCTGACCAGTGCGAACAGTTGGCGAAGGATTTCTCCACCTCACGCGACTTTCTCTACCTCGGCCGCGGGATTCACTTCCCTATCGCGCTTGAAGGCGCACTGAAGCTGAAGGAAATTTCTTACATTCACGCTGAAGGCTATCCAGCGGGAGAAATGAAGCACGGTCCGAACGCGCTTATCGACGAGACACTTCCAGTTGTTGTGATAGCCACGCGCGACGAAGCCGACCCCGGCTCAAAGCTACGCTACGAAAAAACCCTTTCGAATATTCAAGAGGTCACGGCGCGCTCAGGCCGAGTCATCGCCATCGCCACTGAGGGCGATTCCACAATCGCGCAACTTGTCGAGCACGTGATTCACGTTCCGCGCACGCCCGAACTCTTGAGCCCGCTGATTGAGATTGTGCCGCTGCAGTTGCTGGCGTATCACATCGCCGTTCGCCGCGGGTGCGATGTAGACCAGCCGCGCAACCTCGCCAAGTCCGTTACCGTGGAGTAGCATCTGACTGCACACATCGCCGCGCAGCGGTAAAATTGCTGCAATATGAAATCACTATCCAGAAGAGAATTCTGTTCGATGACAGCCGCGCTGGGCGCAGCCGCAATTGCCGCGCCCGGGCTTCTGCGCTCGCAACAATCAGCGCTGCAACTTTCACTCGCAATCGACAACTCTGTACAGCTTTCCACGCTTCCGCCCGATTACATGGGCCTGAGTTATGAGAGCGGACAGCTTGCGTATCCGGATTATTTTTCTGCGCAGAATAGCGCGCTGATCGATCTCTTTCGCACGTTGAGCCCGGCGGGAGTTTTGCGGCTCGGCGGAAATTTGAGCGAGTTCACAATCTGGTCAGAGAGTGAGCCATCAACTCCGCCTGAAGCTGGCGGACTCGTCGGCCCAGATCCGGGAGTACGCAAACCGCGCACCTTTACAATCACGCCGAACTCTATTCGCAATCTTTTCGGTTTTCTCAACGCGACCGGCTGGCGGTGCATCTACGGACTCAATCTTGGCGGTGGCACTCTTGAGCAAGCGCTCGCAGAGGGCAGTTTCGTTGCAAAGACGCTGGGAGAGAAACTCATCTGTGTGCAATTCGGCAACGAGCCTGATCTCTTCAAGCATCATGATCAGAATGACAAGCCGTGGAGCTACGAAGATTATCTTGCCAAGTGGAAGAGCTTCCGCGCCGTATTTCATGAGAAGCTGCCAGCGGTTTCCGTTGCAGGGCCAGACACAGCGTACAACCATGAGTGGGTTGATAGATTCACGAAGGATGTGCCGAAGGAAGTGACGCTGGTGACGAGTCACTACTATCCGCTTGGGCCGCCGACTGATCCGAAGATGACGATTGAATTGCTGCTGCATCCTGGCGCGCGCTTTGAAAGCTCTTGCCACAAGCCGATTGAATCGGCGAAAGCTGCCGGCCTTCCCTTCCGCATGGCCGAGGGAAACTCGTGCTACAACGCAGGCAAGCCGGGCGTGAGCGATACGTTTGCAGCCGCGCTTTGGGCGGGCGATTACTGTTTGCAGATGGCGACGCTCGGTTGCGTGGGCGTGAATTTACATTCTGGCGCGAATGGATATTACTCGCCGATTATTGGTTCAATTCCTGCCGGGTATACAACACGGCCGGAGTACTATGGATTGCTCTTAGCGCAGCGCTTTGCGGGGCTGACATTGCACGCTACAAAGTTTGATGCACAAGGCGCAAACCTGACCGCCTACGCCGCTGGAGATGAGAGCAAAAGCAAACTCGTCGCACTCTTCAATAAAGATGCGCGCGACGTGGAGGTGGCGCTGAGCGAAAGCAGTGGCAAGCTGAAGAACGCGATGATTGAGAGGCTCCAGGCGGCCGCAATCGACAGCAAAGCCGGGGTTGCCTTTGGCGGAGCAGCGGTTGGAAGCGATGTAAAGATTCATCCACATCCTGCAGAAAAATTGAAATCACAAGATGGGAAGTTGACTGTGCATCTGCCAGCGTACTCAGCTGCGCTGATTCACCTGAGTTGATTTTTTCCAGTTGATTGCGAGACAAAAACAAGCAGGCCCGAATCAATTCGGGCCTGCTTGTTTATGCAAATAACTTTGAATATCTTACGCGCGACCTGCAAACTCGTGCGTCTCGGTGTAAATCTTCACCTTCTCGCCCTGCTCGATAAACAGCGGAACCTTTACTTCGATTCCTGTTTCAAGCCTGGCTGTCTTTGTAACGCTGCCGCTCGAAGTATTGCCACGCGCCCCTGGTTCGCAGTAGGTCACTTCAAGCTCGACCTGCGAGGGCAGTTCGAGACCGATCGGGTTGCCGTTGAATTTCTGTATCTGCAGCATGGCGCCTTCGACGAGAAAGTCCAGCGCGTCGCCGAGCTTGTCTTTGGAAAGGGTGTGCGTTTCAAAGCTCTCCTGGTCAAGGAAATGCGAACCTTCGCCATCCGTGTAGAGGTATGAGGCTTCAACGACTTCAAGGTCCGGCTCCTTGAACTTTTCGCCCGCCTTGAAGGTTTTGTCGAAGACGGCGCGGGTGAGCAGGTTGCGCATTTTGAGGCGAACGAGGGTTTGGCCGCCGCGGGCCGTCGGAGTTGAGATTTCAAAATCGATGCAGTAGTAGGGGATGTTCTCGTACTCGAAATACATCTTGCGTTTGACGTCAATTGCTTCAAGAAGTGCGGCCATGGGTTTTCCTTATGAACTCCATACAAAAATCGGTGTGCTACTAAATTATAGAGGCCGTTGATGCTCTTGTCTTTCATTCGCCATGCCCACTTTAGACACCTGTTAGCTCGTCTGGATAACCTGCGCGAAAGGAATCTTGCTGTGCAGTAAAGCACTGCATATGCCACACAGCGCGACGAAGCAGCCTTCCAGCGGAGCCGCTTAACCCGTTAAAGGCCTTGCGACTCGCAAGCATGTGACGCAGGCTACAGAAAGAGCAGTGTTTTAGCTCTATATTGGTTCGCAGTTGAACCGTGTCCTCAAAAGTCAGGTGCAAAATTATGAAGCATTATTTGATCTCATTTTTCTCTCTTATTTCTGCGCTTGCGCTCTGCTTACCAGCCACAGCCCAGGCGCCCAAGAGTGAGTACATGACCTTTGACGCGGCGCAACCTGTGCTGCGAGGGTTTTCTGATGCGCTGCCGGCAGCGCTTGGCAAATCGCCCGATGCGGCAACGTGGTCAGTGTGGATCAAATCCCAGGATTTGAACATCCGTCAGAGACTCGACCTCGGCGAGGAAGATACACTTACCAACCTGTTGCGCTGGGGAGTCACTTATACCAAGGAGTACCAGATTGACCGCGAGTATCTGGCACTTTATGGCAAGAGCAGCCTGGTAAACGCCTTTGCAGAAAACCGCGCCAATGACCTGATTCGCGCACTGGCATCTCCGAATGCAAACGAGGGGATGTTACAGATGCGCGCGTTTCTTGAGCAGCGCGGATACTCGCTGAAAACTGCGCAGGACCGCGCCCGCGTCAAACAGCATCTGCTCGATAATCTCGCCCACATGCGAGATGAGTTTGCAGAGTTTCGCGAGAAGCTGAAGACCGCAGATCTCGCAGAGCAAGCGCAACTCTATGCCCAGCGCGGCATCTCGCTCGACTCCAATCTGTGGCCTGACTATGCATTGGATCGGGCCCTTGAAGAATTGGTCAAAGCCGGCAAGTTAAAGCCGGGCAGTGTGCAGCGCATCGCGATTGTCGGCCCAGGATTGGACTTTGCGAACAAGGAATATGGCAACGATTTCTATCCGCCGCAATCGATCCAGCCATTCGCAGTGCTCGATTCGCTGGTCCGCCTCGGGCTAACAGATGCAAAAACCTTTCAGCTCTATACCTTTGACATCAGCCCGAGCATCAACATTCATATTGCGCGCTTACAAAAAAATGCCGTCGCCGGAAAGCCGTATGTAGTCCAACTGCCATGGAACAGTGCCGTGCCATTCAGCCCAGAATACATTGCATCTTTCACGCAATACTGGCAGTCGCTTGGCAAGCAGATCGGCACACCTGTGCAACCAGTCGCCGTGCCGCTCAAGGTGGCCGATGAGATACACATACAAGCCGTGAGCATAGGCCCCGAGATTGCGCGCCGCATCACTCCGGTAGATATGAACATCGTCTACCAGCATCTGCCCATCACTAATCCGGACGAGAAATTTGACCTGATCATCGGAACCAACATTTTTATTTACTACAGCGCGTTTGAACAATCGCTGGCCCGCGTCAACCTGGCATCCATGCTCAAGCCGGGTGGATTTGTGCTCTCCAATGACATGCTGGCAGACAAGGCGCCGGGGCAACTGGAAGAGGCGCAGAGAACAACCATTGATGTGCGGTCGCAACCCGTGATTCAGGAGCACATTTACTGTTACAGGCGTCTTCCCTAAGCCAATCGCACAGACGGCGAAGGGAAACCCAGCATTGCCACTGAAGCTTCCCTGGTTTATTTTGAATCGATAGTACGAAAACGGGCTTTTATACGGAAAAATCCACCTCTGTCACTTGCCAGAGCAATGCTTAAATGGAGATACTGTCACTGCCCCGTTTAGCGGGAATGTATCCTCCAGCAAAGTGAGAACTCTCTTGGCCCGTCAAAATTATTCTGCCCGTCTTGATAAGAAAATCTGCCTTTCAGAATCAGCCCAGTGCTACCACTTCGAGTTTGTCGTTGATGAGTTGGAGAGTTTTCCACTCATCTCCGGCCAGTTTGTCTCGTTAATGGCGGCTGACCCGAATGGCAAAATGCAAACCCGCGCCTACTCGCTCGCCGCAGCAGCCAACGCAAACCGCTTTGAGCTCTGCATCAATCGCGTCGAGGGAGGCTTTTTTTCAAACTACCTGGCTGATCTGCCGATTGGCGACTCGGTGCAGATGCACGGCCCTCACGGACATTTCGTACTTCATGCACCCGTGACGGATTCATTCCTGATCTCGACCGGTACAGGCATTGCGCCGATGCGCGCCATGGCCCAATGGCTTTTCCCGGAGAATGGCCCGGACCGCAGCGAAGGCAAAAATATCTGGGTAATTTATGGAACGCGCTATCCGAGCGAGCTTTACTACCACGATTACTTCACAGCGCTTGCTGAAAAGCACGCGAACTTCCACTACATCACGACAGTGAGCCGCGCTGGCGAAGAGTACACAGGCAATCGTGGTTATGTGCAGAAGTACGCGAGCCAGGTGGTTGAGGAGCGTGCTGCGAAACTCGGCATCAAGCTCCCATTGACACCTCCAGCCGATGACGCACCTGCCGGCGAGCTGAACTTCGACATCTACGCCTACATCTGCGGCTTGAACAACATGGTGAGCTCAGTGCGCGATGCACTGACCGGCTATGGCTGGCACAAGAAGCAGGTCATCTTCGAGCGCTACGACTGATTGCAGCTCATTAAAAATCAAGGCCAGCCTAAATATTGGCTGGCCTTTTTTTGCTTGAAATTATTACCTGACTTGCAAATCAGGCATTTCGCTGCCCCAACCTGACCATGCGCGGCATAAGTATGAAGGTGAGCGCATAGAAGAAGATGGTGGCGGCAAAGTAGCTGAGGTGATTATGCAGCGGAGAGGAAAAGACAATTTTTCCGCCGATGAGCACCAACATTCCATAATCCATCCAAGCCAGTTCCCTGCGTTGCCACCGCGCTCCGGCAAAGGCCAGCGCCAGCGCCAGCACACAGACGGTGAGAGTGCGCACCAGATCGAGATGATGCTCCGCCGTGGTAGCGCGATTCATGGCCAGCTCCACGATGGCAAAGTGCAACACCGCTGTGACAGTGCTCACGGCGAGCAGAGCCGTACTTAATTGCAGAGCTCTCTGTGGCCAGCCGTCGCCCTGAATTCGAAGCGCGGCGACGTAGCTTGCGAGTGCGACGAAAACACAAATCCAGACCGGCCATGCAGGTGTGGATGGGAAGCTGCCGACCAGCACACTCACAATGAATGCGGCCAGACCGGAGGCGAAGGCCGCTGCGGCGAGGTAGATCACGCCATGAAAGCCGAGTGAAAGCCTCTTTGCGCCGAAGACGATTGCCAGAAGAGCAATCAGACTCAACAGCACGCCGGTGATATTGGCGCTCAGTAGCAACCAGCAGCCGGCGAGGATCAAAGCCACGCTCCAACTGGCGAAGACGTGGGTATTTCTGCGTGCTTCCATTTTGTAGAAGCGCGTGAAGGCCAGCGCGTAAGAAAGAATCGCGAAGCTGATGCAGACGATTCCGAGGAGGAGTTGGCCCGACGCGCCACCAATCTCGATGAGCCCGGTGGATGCCAGGATGAATACGGCTCCAAGTTGCGCGCATTCAAAGAGCATAATGCGTTTGCCGAGAATGGCTGTCTTTGCAAGCACACTGGCGACGTAAATCAACAGCGGAATCAGACTGAGAAAAATCAACGAATGATTGGATAAGGCGGCATAGTCGACGCGGCCAGCTGGATTACCCGCGTAGATAAAGAGCGTAGCCCACAATGCAAAATCAATTGCCGCAGAGTTCAACGCGCGCTGTCCGATCGTGTCAACTGTGAGCGTGGCAAATTCGGTGAGTGCAGCGAGAAGCATGAGCACCACGAGGAAGACTGCCGGATCGTGCGTGGCGAAGGCCAGTGCCACGGCAAGCGCAGTTCCTGTAAAATTGCCAATCCACGCAGCCGGTGAATTCTCTCTTTGCCAGGCCAATGCCATGGCGGCGGCAGAGTAGGCTCCCAGTATGGATGCGGCTGCAACCGTGTTGAGCAGATGGAAGCTCAGTGTGAGCTCCCAGAGCATGGGAGCAAAAATCAGCGCAGAGGTGCCTGCGTAGATTGCGCTGGCGAGCTTGTCAGTTTTCTCTGCGCGCCGTGCCCAGACCATCCAAAAGGCGGCAAAGAGAATGGCGGCTATGGCAACAATCATTTGTGGGAGTGCGCCGGACTCGGCGAGCGCACGCAGCAGATAAGCGCCTGCGATACCAAGCAAAGCTTTGCCCAGGAGTGGGAAGATGCCGCCGGCGCGCGCAGTTTCTTCTGTCGCGGTATGCGCGGCTACTGCATCGTCAGCCACGAAGGCAACAGCCCCGACTGACGCAGAGGATTCTTCAGGATGTTCCAGTGCGTTGACTCTGGCTTCGAGCGCGGCAAGCCGATCATTCAGCCGCGCCCAATCAAGTTCAGTAGCTTCGGGGAGAGTTTGCATCGTTACCTCCCGTTCAACCGCAATTCGTCGTAATTCTAGTGGGTCGCTTCCGGCACACCGGTGTTGTCCTTCTCCGGCCACGGCGGCAGAAAGTGCTGCAAAGCGTAAAGAAATATGAATGGCAGAATGCAGAGCGCAATTGCGGCCAATAGACCTTCCTTGGTGACTAGTGCGAGTTTGTAGGTCGTGTATCCGAGGAAACTCTTGGAGAAGAGCTGACCGCCGATGACCACGTTCCAGCGCATGGCAAAAACACCAACCATGATGAGACTTCCGGCAATCACGTATATGCGTTTGCGCACGAACTCCGGGAGCTTGAAAAGCTGGGTAATCGCCAGAAGAATCAGCGGGGTCAGAGTGCCGAGCATGATCTGAATGACGATGTGTGGAATGTAGAGTTTGGTGTGGACCATAAAGTTGAGACTGCGGAAGGATTCATCAGCCTCGTAGATGCGATGAATGAGGTCGAGTGATTCAACTGCGAAGTCGATAATGAAGGTGTAGAAGAGGTACATCGCGATTGTGTCGACACAGGCAATGTCGATTTTCAGGCCGCGCAGTTTTGTGGTGGCCATGTAAAGCAGCATGACGGCGGAGATGCCCGAAACCATCGCGGAGAAGATGAAGACGACCGGCATCAGCGGCGAGTTCCACCACGGGTTGGCCTTGATTGAACCGAAGATGAATCCGACGTATCCATGCAGAATGAAGGCTGAAGGAATGCCAATCAGCGTGACAATCCATCCTATTTTCTCGTCAAGTTCAAGGGCTTTGTGGCTGACGTTCGTGGAGCCGAGGGTCATGACCTTGTAGATGAACCCGACAAGCCCTTTTTTTGTCTTCGAGAAGTGAACAATTTCTGCGCGATAGTCGAGCCAGATTTCAAAGACCAGCACTGCCATCAGGTACCAAAGGTAGACGTAGCCGAACATCGCCATCGCCGAGGTGCTGTGCGGAGTGAAGTACATCTCTGGCGAGCGCTCCGGGTGGCCGAGGTGCAACTGCAAGGGCAGCGGCGCGACGAGCAGGAATGAGAGCGCGGTCAAAAGCGCCAGGCGGTACGTTGGCCGGACAGCTTCAACGCGAAAAATTCTTACCAGCGAGGCAAGAATGAACGCGCCCGCCACCAATCCCGTAATGTAGGGATACAAAACGATCAGGATGCTCCACTGCAACCCGATCTCGTTTGGATACATGAAGCCTTCTACACCGTTCATGAGTTTTCCCCGTCTCCTGCTTCAACTTCGTTTGCGCGATTCGCGCGATCAATTCGTTCTCATTAAAATCTTCGGGTGCCCCAGGTCTTGTGTCAGAGGCCCGGGAATCAGCACTCTAGTGCACGGAACCATCGAGCTCGTTGTAGAAAACCTTGGCTCCGGTTGCCATCTGCGGCTTCAGCACCTGCACGCTGTGCGTGCGCAGGAACTCGTGAATCGGGTCCTTCGGATCCTTGAGGTCGGCCAGTTGACGCGCGCCAGTCGGGCAATTCTCGCAGCAAGCCGTCGTCAATCCCTGCGTGATGCGGTGGTAACAGAGATCGCACTTGTCAGCTACTTCAAGCTCGGGGTGAATGTAACGGCAACCATAAGGGCAAGCCTGCACGCAGTATGCACAGCCGAGGCAGTAGGTACGGTCAACCATGACTACGCCATCAGGCGAGATGAATGTCGCGCCAACCGGGCAAACCTGCGTACAGGGTGAATCCGCGCAGTGGTTGCAAAGCTTTGGCACAAAGAAGTATTTGTCGCTGGTGTCCGTTGTAGCCGGGAATCCATGGATGCCGCCTTCGGGTGAAATCACCACCGGCTCGGTCATGTTTTCGTCGTTCACGTGGTAACGCTCAACCCATGTCCTGAAGTGGCCATCAGGAACATTGTTCTCCTGCGAACAGGCACGCACACAATTGCCGCAGCCGATACACTTTGTGATATCGATCAGCATGCTCCACCAGTGCTCGCTGAGCTTGTAGTTCGGGCTCATCTCGGGCGTACCAGCGAGAACCGACTTCCACGCGATGGCCGCAGCCGGCAACAAAATCAGAATTTGACGTCGATTCATCATTACTTTTTACCTCCCTGGGGAGCCTTGCTGGTTGAGGCAGTTTTTTCAGCTGGAGCCTGGTCCATAGCCGGGCTGTGGGGATTGTGGCAGTCCTTGCATGCCATGCCGGGCATGTGGTCATCGCCCACCTGCGGAAAATTCTTGGGCTTGGCCGCGCTTGCCGCATGACATTGCTTGCAAAGCACTGTTGTATCCGGCAGTACCGGCTTGTGCTTCGATGGGTCATCAGCGCTGGCATGAGCCAGTTGCGGTCCATGGCATGCTTCGCAATTCACATGTGCGTGCTTGCCGTGACTCTTTTTATCTGCAACGTCGCTATGGCAGCCTTCGCAGGCCTCGTGCCCCGCATAATATGAGGGCCGTGCCGCATCTTCCTTGATTGCATTGCCGCGATAATGCCCGTACTCGCCAAAGCTCTTGGGCACAACAAAATGACGCACAATAAGAAAGATGAAGAAGGCAATGACAAACAGCCCTGCAAAACGCAGCAGATGCCCTGTATTTTTGAATGCACTCATGAAGCGCTATCCCCTTTGAGCCGGTGCTTTCCACTGTTTTGTGACATGAGGCTCTAAGATGAATACCCCACCCTTGCAGCGGATCTTCTGCTCTTGTGACTCTTTAAGGGATACCGGATGGCACCGCACAACTGTATGTGAGCTAAATCACGCAGAGGCGTGATTATTGAACGAATATCAATCCCGTCTTGTGTCTTTGTTTTAAATGCCTTTGAATGCGCCAATTTTCAAAAATAAAAAAGCTGCGAGCCGGAGATCTCTCCTCCGGCCCGCAGCTAGTTTTGTTACGTTACTTTACTTCTTTTCGTCAACTGCCGGTTTTTCTGCCCAATCAACGACAGGGGCCAGCTTCAGATCCGTCAGGCTTTTTTCCACCTTCGCCTTGTCGCCCACCGCAATCAGCAGCATATTCTCGGGTCGAATATGGTCGAGCGCCGCTTTCTGCGCATCCGCTGAAGTGATTGCTTCAACCTGTGCGGGATATTTGGTATAGAAATCCTGCGGCAAGTTGAAGACCCAGAGCTCTGCGAGTTGGGCATTCACGCTGTATGCGCTTTCAAAGTTGCCCGGAAGTGAACGGATGATCGAGTCTTTCGACAACCTCAACTCCGCATCTGTCAGCGGCCTGGTGTGAATTGCGTCGAGCTCTTTGAAAAGCTGTTCAACCGCCGGCGCTGTAACATCGCTGCGCACCAATGAGCCTGCGATGAACGGTCCAGTGCCGCGGTTGTAACGGAAGAAGGAAAATGCGCCGTAAGTGTAACCGTGCTCTTCTCGCAGGTTCATATTGATGCGCGATGAAAACAACCCGCCGAGCATTGTGTTCATCACCGTCGTCGCCGCGTAATCCGCCGCATCGCGTGGCGCGCCAACACCGAAAGCGAGAATCGCAGTCTGCGGCGAACCCGGCTTATCCAGCATGAGTATTTTTCTCGTCGGCTGTGCGGGTGCGCCCGGTGCGGCCACTTCAGCAGCTTTCGAGTTCCAGTTGCCAAAGATCTCCTCGGCCAATTTGCGCGCCTGGTCGGGAGTCACATCTCCGGTCAACTCTAGCAACGAGTCGGCAGGGCCGTAATGAGCCTCGTGGAATTTAACCAGGTCTTCGCGCGTGAGCGCCTTGAGCGATTCAGTAGTGCCCAAATTGTCGTAGCCATACGGACTCTTCGGGCCATAGAGATTCAGAGCGCCGGCACGCAACGCTAATTGGAATGGATTATCCTGCGCCTGGATCAGCGCCGTCAGCCGGCTCTTGCGCACACGCTCAAAATCCGTTGCAGGGAAAGCCGGATTCTCAGCCGAATCCGCAATCAACTCCAAGCCGCGATGCAGATGCTTCGAAAGCAATGAGAGGCTCAACTGCGCACTGTCTGCATCACTGTGCGCGCTGAAGTCGCTGCCAATCAGAGCTGCCGCATTCGCAATCTCCTCGGCTGAACGTGTCCTGGTTCCTTCCGTCAGCAATGCCGCTGTGACTCCAGCCAATCCGGGGCGATCGGCAGGATTAGCCGCCGCGCCGGCGAGTGTCAGCAACTGCGCACTCACGATCGGCAACTCATGGCGTTCGACCAAATAAACCGTCAATCCATTCTTCAGCTTGAAAACCGTTGGTTTGGGCAGCACGAGAGCATGTTGCGGGCCCGGCTCCGGCGGTGTTGCGCGCCATGCCTGAGCAGCTTCAAACTCCGGAGTGTGCTGCGGGTTCACCTTTACATTCGCATCCGTATCTTCCGGGCTGCGTGGCACATCATCGAGCACCTTCTTGCCGGGAATTCCGTAGACGACAACGCGCTGATTTTTAGTCAGCGTCGTTTGCGCCAGCTTGTGCACACTCGCCGGAGTCACCGCATCGTACCGCGCCAGATCCTTGGGCAGGTAGCCAGGATCGCCCGTGTACTGGTTGTAATAATTCAACTGGTCTGCCACGCCGCCAAATCCACCCAGTCGCTGCAAGCCGGAGATCAGATCCGTCTCCACCTTGTTGCGCGACCACTCGACTTCGGTCGGCGTCGGGCCCGCATCAATCAGGCCATCGATCACCTTCTCCGCTTCCGCTTCCAGCTTTTCCGGTGTGACGCCGGGCTTGGCAATGAACTCGCAGGTGAGTGTTGAAGCGAGCATATCCGATCGGTTGTTGCACTCAGCCGACTGCGCAATCTGCTGCTTGTAAACCAGCTCGCGATAGAGCCTGCTCGACTTGCCTGAACCAAGAACGTGCGCCGCGATATCCGCATCTGCATCGCCCGGCTTGAAGGCTGAGGGCGTTAACCACGCCAGAATCACCTTGGGGAGCTGAACCGTATCCGTAACCACTACGCGCTTCTCGGCCGTAATCGGCGGCGTCACAATATCCGTCGACGCGACTGTCGGACCCGCCGGAATCGGCCCAAAGTATTTTTCGAGCAGTTGTTTGATTGTCGCAGGATCGTAATCGCCGGCAATCGCGATCGTGGCATTGTTCGGCGTGTAGTACTGAGTGAAGAACTCGCGCACATCATTCAGCCGCGCTGCTTCAACATCAGCATGCGAGCCAATTACGTTGGGATAATAAGGATGTCCCTTGGGAAAAAGCGCATGGTAGAGCTCGTCATCGAGGACGCCATACGGCTGCCCCTCGCCCTGGCGACGCTCATTGCGCACCACGTCGCGTTGGTTGGTCAGCTTGGCGCGGTCCAGCGTATCCAGCAGAAATCCCATGCGGTCGCTCTCCAGCCAAAACGCCATCTCCAACTGATTGGCGGGAACCGTTTCAAAATAATTGGTCCGGTCAAAATCCGTTGTTCCGTTGATGTCCGTCGCGCCGGCCGACTCCAGATATTTGAAGTGCGCCTTCTCGCCAACATGCTTGGAGCCCTCAAACATCATGTGCTCGAAAAGGTGCGCGAATCCGGTGCGGCCGGCGCGCTCCTTCATCGGCCCTACGTGGTACCAGATGTCGACGGAGACAATCGGCAGCTTGTGGTCCTCATGTAGCAAGACCTGCAGGCCATTGGCCAGCTTGAACTCCTGATAGCTGATGGTTGGCGCTGCTGAGGCCGACTGCGCCTGCACGACAACGGAAGCAAACAAGCTACCCAAACCAAGAACCACACACAGCAGACGCACACTCATCAACGCGAGCTTCATTATTGGCTACACTCCTTTTTTTTGAGGGGTAAAACTAACTCTGTGGATACTTTATGGACGCATTAAACGTCCAATTCGTTTCACGCAAAGCATTCTATCGCGTTCGAGTGCTTTTTCTATCATCGGACGCAAAAAGGCACCCTTTCAGTTTTTGAAAGATTGCCTTTTCATTGAAATATTGCACACTGCTAATCGCGAGTATCTGCTCGCTGCACTCACTCACATTGGGTCACCCAAAATTCTGTACAGCGTCGACCTGCTAATCCCGAGAATCTGCGCGGCACGCAATTTGTTTCCATGGCTCAGGTTCAGCACATGCACTGCGTGACGGCGAATCATCTCGTCAAGATTGAGGCTCACTGCCTCATGATCGATTATTTGCACCGATGGATTCGACGACACAATGCGCAAATCTTCAGCTCCAAGCGCCAATTCTGATCGCCCGCGGTTCTTCAGCATCCCCTGTGCGCCCGGAGCGAGATGTAATCCCTGTTGCAGATTCAAATCACCCGGCTGAATAATTCCATTTTCCGCTTCAAGCAGCGCCGACTCAATCACACTCGCGAGCTCGCGAACATTTCCCGGCCAGTTGTGCTGCAGCAACATCGGCATCGTTCCCGGCCCCAGCACCGCGCTCCTCAGCTGATAACGGTGGCCAATGCGGTCAAGTAACGCCTGTGCTATCGCCGGAATATCCTCCTTGCGCAAGCGCAGTGGCGGAATTGCGAAGCGTACTGCCGACAAACGGAAGGCCAGGTCCGGCAAAAACTCGCCCTTCCCCGCTAGCAGGTGCAACGACGATTGCGAAGAAACCAGCAAAACCAAATCGGGACTCGCCCGCTCCTGATGCACGCGCACCAATCCATGCAGCAAATTCTGTCCCACGCCTTCGAGCAACTCAACCCGATCCAGATAAAGGAAGCCGCGCAATGCATTCAAATCCGTTTCGGTTGCCAGCCACTGTCGCGCGTCCTGCCTGATGAATGGGAGCTTCTCAAGCGGCGAATTTCGGTGCAGATAATGCGCCAGCAGCGTCTTGCCTGTTCCCGCCTCGCCTTCAATCGTCGCCAAACGCAAATGCGGTGCTGCTAACCTTGCCTGCGCCATTAGCTTGCGCCAAGCCGCACTCACTCCCGCCGGTTCATACCTATTCTCAGCGGTCTCCTGCACCAGCAGTTTCGGCGTCAGCAAAACTTCAGAAGGTGGCAAATCATCAATGGTATTCAAGCGCCTCTCCTCTTGAGCATCTAAAGGCAATGTGCAATCAAATGGTTCATCGACACTCCTCGATAAAAGTTGAGCCCACCCCTTCATGAACTCTGTCTCCTGATTTTCATTGTTCTGATTTGGTACCGTAGAGATTCATTCCCGCAGCGCATCGCAATCAAAAATATTAAGGAGGATGCCCCGTTCGGTCTTTGATCAAACGAAGGAGAAAACGCTCTTCAAGCATCTGAACAAACAAGCAATACCACCCGAATTTCAGCCCTTGAGGTACGATGAATGAGTGAGCACAATTCCCCAATCCAAGGCACTTGCCCTCAGCCAGATTGCGCCTCTCGTCATCCAATCGGAAATTCGCGCGATGAGCGTCGAGTGTGAGCGCATGGGTGGAATCAACATGGCCCAGGGCATCTGCGATACGGAGCTTCCCGCGCAGGTCGCCGAGGGCGCCATTGAAGCCATTCATGAGGGCCGCAACATCTACTCGCGCCTTGACGGTATCGCTCCTCTGCGCGCAGCCATCGCCGAGAAGCTCGCCCGCCGCAACCATATTGAAGCCGATCCCAACACCCAGATCATCATCACGAACGGCGCAACCGGAGCGCTGTATTCAGCCGCGCTCGCCCTGCTCAATCCTGGCGACGAGGTCATTCTTTTTGAGCCCTTCTACGGCTACCACTGGAGCACCATGCTTTCGCTGCGCGTCACTCCAGTCGCCGTTCCGCTTGAAGCGCCCAACTGGCTCCTCGACCTCGACCGTTTGCGCAACTCCATCACGCCGCGCACCCGCGCCATCATCGTCAACTCGCCGCTGAACCCCTCCGGCAAGGTCTTCACGCGCGCAGAGCTTGAAGCAATCGCCGTGCTCGCAATTGAGCATGATCTTTTCGTGCTGACGGATGAAATCTACGAGAACTTTCTCTTCGACGGCGCGGAGCACATCAGCCTGGCGACGCTGCCCGGCATGGCGGAGCGCACAATTACCATCTCCGGCTTCTCCAAAACCTTTAGCATCACGGGTTGGCGAATCGGCTATCTCGTTGCCAGCCCAAAGATCATCCCCACCATCGGCTACTTCCACGACCTCACTTACATTTGCGCACCTTCGCCGCTGCAGTATGGCGCACTGAAGGGCATGCTTGAGCTACCGGAGAGCTTCTATAACAACCTTGCCGGCGAGTACCAACAGAAGCGCGATCAGATCTGCGCCGCGCTCACCACCGCCGGACTGAACCCCACTATTCCGCAGGGCGCTTATTACGTTCTTGCCGATGCGGCTCGGGTACCGGGCAAAACCGCATCTGAACGGGCGCGGGTATTGCTGGCTGCGGTTGGAGTGGCTTCAGTGCCGGGCTCGGCATTTTTTGTGAATGGTGGTGAGACGCTGCTGCGCTTCTGCTTTGGCAAGCGTCAACCGGATTTGGACCGCGCATGCGCAGCAATCAGTCAATATTGATGGAGCACGCTGTCACAGTTTCACAGCGGCTGTGCGAGAGGAGTTTCAGAGTGGTTGTTTTTAGTATATATCTTTTATTTTGAGCAATTTACCGGAGCGTCACAGTTTCACAGCGACGTTTTTAAATGTTTTATCTGTGGAGTTGAAGCTGGTTAAGTTATTGATGCATGATCAGTTAACTTGAATCTGGGGAGCTGATGTTCACTATTTAGTTAGCCATCTTGAAAAAATGGCTTTCAGGAGTCAGATCGCAGTTCAGTGTGGATTTTTGCTTTCAACACCATTTTGCATGAAGAAGCAGTAATTATCTGCAAACGCAGAACGGCCCCTCCAAACAGGAGGGGCCGTTTTGGTTGGTACTGCTTGTTTGT
>DAHXOQ010000310.1 GCA_027364815.1 Acidobacteriaceae bacterium
GGAGATTGGCTGTGGAGAGTGCTGAGGCGAATTGATGCGGAATCGGCGGAGCGGATTCATGCGAATGATTTGCCGAAGTTGATCCGGGCGATAGAGGTTTGTTTGACGACGCGGGCGACGCTCTCGAGCACACTGGGTGGTGAGGGAGCGCGTGATCCGCTGAAGGGCTTCAGGTTGTTGAGGATTGGATTGAATCCGGCGCGGGCGGAACTTTATGAGCGATTGAACTGGCGTGCGAATGCGATGTTTGTGCATGGACTGATTGATGAGACGCGTGGTTTGCTGCAACGGTATGGGCCGGTGAAGGCGCTTGATTCGCTTGGATACAGGCAGGCTATGAGCGTGCTGACGGGCGAGATGATTGAGATCGATGCGATACGCGCGGCGCAGCAGGGACACAGAAATTATGCGAAGCGGCAACTGACGTGGTTCAGGCGTGAGCCGGATGTGCATTGGTTTGGGAAGTTTGGTGATGAGGCTGAAGTATTGCGTGCGGCTGAAGCACTGGTGCAAGAATCGCTTTGAATTTTGATTTGAGGAGTATTCATTGATAATCAAGAGTTTTGGACGGCTTAGTTTTTGGATACTGATTGCAATTGTCATTGCGGGATGCGATGGGGCGCGGGGAACATGGGCGCAAGTAAGCCCTGAAGTCTGGCCATCACGGCCGCCAGCAGACATTCCATTTGAACCGTCCAAGGAACTCACTGGGATTGCGTTTACCGGAAGGCATGCGCAATATAGCCACGCGGATACGTGGTATCCATCCTGGGCTGCGAATGGGAAGTTATATACGCCCTGGACAGACGGAGAGGTGAATGGTGTAACTTCAACATCCTTAGGCGAAAAGGCGACTACCGGATATGCCACGATACTTGGCGACGATCCAATGAATCTGAAAATAACGGATGTTATGACTTATGCGGGAGCACCGGCACCTTATGAGGGAAGATATCCCGATGCAAACCTGGTGTACAAGGGAGTTTGGTACTACGGGACTTATTGTCTTCATGAGACGCCTGGAAAGCATTTGAACTGGGATGTGCTGGGTCCATTTGCGGGATTCAGGTACTCAACAGACTATGGAAAGACCTGGCATGAAACGAGTCATAGTTGTGGTCAGCCACTTTTCGCAGAGCCGGATCATTTCGGTGGCAAGGTGAAGATAGGTGCTCCGCATGTGGTGGATTTCGGGCAGGATATGCAGTACACGCCGGATGGAAAGGCTTACCTGGCGGCTCACGGCGCTTCTGATCCCGTGTTAGAACCGCGTGCTGCTGAACTGAGCTGGATAACAGGGGATGAGATTTACCTGGCACGCGTGAAACCAACACCGCATAACATGGATACCCGGTCGAAGTATGAGTATTTTGCCGGTCATGATAATGCGGGCAAGGCAATCTGGAGCCATGATTTTTTGCGGATCAAGCCGTTGTTGAAGTGGGATAAACATATGGGCTCAGTAACTATTACATATGATGCCCCGCTGAAGAAATATTTGATGGTGGTAACGGATGGGGGAAATACGATTTCGAAATTCGATACATACATTCTGGAATCCAGTGATATAACCGGGCCATGGAAAGTTGTGGTTTATATGAAGGAGTTCGGCGAGCAGGGTTATTTTGTGAATTTGCCATCGAAGTTTATCAGCCAGGATGGTAAAACAGCGTGGCTTTCTTACTCGGCGAATTTTACGAATGGGCCGCAGGGGAGTCATTACAGATCGTTGCCCGAGGGTGGCGGCTACTGGTGGACGCTTCAGGAAATCAGATTGCTGGGGCCGGAGCTCACCAAGTAGAAGTGGCGTTCAAATATAGCTGTTGTTAGAGGCGTGCCACAAGGTGCGAAGCGAGACGACAACGGCGATTTAAACTGGATGAGTTGGATTTGAGCGCTTGAATCGGCGGCGTAATGGAGAGATGACAATGGCAGAGACGATTTTTGATGTGGCAATTATTGGTGGTGGTCCGGCAGGGTACACAGCGGCGATACGCGGCGGGCAGCTTGGGTTGAAGGTTTTGCTGATAGACAAGTCGACAAAGCTGGGCGGGACTTGCTTGCATGTTGGCTGCATTCCGACGAAGTCGCTGCTGTTTAATGCCGAGGTATGGGAGCACATCAAACATGCGGAAAAGTTTGGCGTGAGCGGAGTGGGAACGCCGGCGCTTGATTGGGCGGCGGTGCTCAAGCGCAAGGACGAGATTGTTACGAAGCACACGAAGGGCCTTGATTTTCTGATGAAGAAGAACAAGGTGACGGGGATGCGCGGGACGGGAAGATTGACGGGCGCGGCGAAGAACGGTGTGCACACGGTTGAGGTGACGGGCGGGGATGGAGTGAAGAGCGCGATAGCGGCGAAGAATGTGCTGCTGGCAACGGGGTCGGAAGCGAAGACGATATTTGATTTGAAGCCGGATGCGACGATTCTGACGAATGTAGAGATGCTGACGATTGCGGCGGTGCCGAAGTCTCTGATAGTGATTGGAGCGGGTGCGGTGGGGGTGGAGTTCGCATCGATCTTCAAGAGTTTTGGTACGGAAGTGAAGATCCTGGAATTTTTGCCGCGCGCGGTTCCGGTGGAAGATGAGGAGATTTCAAAGGAGCTGACGCGACTCTTCAAGAAGCGCGGGATTGATGTCAACACAGGCGCGAAGGTGGAGAAGATTGAGAAGACCGCAACGGGCGTGAAGGTGAGCTACACGGATGCGAATGGAAATGCGCAGACGAAGGAAGCGGAGAAGGTGCTGGTTGCCGTTGGACGTGCGCCGAGGACGGCAGAGCTTGGATTGGAGAAGACGAAGATCAAGTTGGACCGCGGATTTATTGCGGTGAATGAAGCGCAGGAGACAGCCGAGCCGGGAGTTTTTGCGGCGGGAGATATTGTGGCAGGGTTGCCGCAGTTGGCGCATGTGGGCGGGATGAGCGGAATAGTTGCAGTGACAAAGATTGCGGGGAAGAAGTACAAGCCGGTGCGGAGAAACCGGATACCCGGATGCACGTACAGCGAGCCTCAGATTGGTTCGGTGGGATTGACGGAAGCGCAGGCGAAGGAACAGGGCATCGATTACAAGGTGGGGAAATTTCCGTTCGCTGGAAATTCGAAGGCGACGATCATCAACAATCATGATGGTTTTGTGAAGATTATTGCGGACAAGAAATATGGCGAGGTTCTGGGCGTGCACATTATTGGGCCGCAGGCGACGGAGCTGATTTCAGAGGCGGTGGTGGCGATGGAGTTGGAAGCGACGATTGATGAGCTGATGTTCACGATTCACGCGCATCCGACGC
>DAHXOQ010000311.1 GCA_027364815.1 Acidobacteriaceae bacterium
CTGTTGACATTTGCGTCAATGGGACGGATGCAGACCGAACAATTGCTTGAGATGATTGTGCAACAGAAGGGGAAATTAATCTGCAAACAGCTGGGGTGTGGGCATTGCATGAAGCAGAGGCAGCTTCGGTGCAAAAGCAAGTCAGGCGGAAGAGTGGAATCCCGCGCATTGCAGAAAGATTGCGCAAGATTGCACCCGGAATCTACAGCCACTCACTCAATTCACAATACAGTAACTGAATATTGACCTCTTTCTAACGAATGAAAAGATGGTCTTCCAATACATTCAAAATGACCGACGGCCTCTTGCAGCGTTGCATATTCAAGCTTCCCTTGAAAGTTTCTGTGGGCTGGTCGATCCGGGTTCAGTCAAACAAATAAATTTTTCTAACACATTCGGAGGTTTCTTTCATGCTGAAGGCGTTGTCTGTCAGCCTACTAGCTCTTTTTTTGCTCACGTTAAACGTTAATCACAGCAGCGCTCAAAACCCGGCAGCGAACAATGTGGCTGTCAGCGGCAAGGTCGCGGATACTACGGGCGCGTTGATTACCGGCGCAGTTGTCACTCTGACCAGTTCAACCGGGCAGATTTCACATACCACCACCGACGCAACAGGCAATTTCACATTGAGCGGTCTGGCCGCAGGAAAATATCGTCTGGATGTAGTCAAAGAGGGATTCGCGCTGTTCACAGATTCCAATCTTCAACTCGTCACCGGCAAACCGATGACGGCGAATGTGACGCTGTCAATCGGCACTGCGGGTCAGTCAGTTGTTGTGTATGCGAACATCCCCGGCACCACTCCCGCACTGACGCAAGAAGATGTCTACAACACCAATCAAACCATCCGTGAACTAGATCGCGTACAGATGGACACGGTAGGCCCGCTGGCTGGGTCGGCGCAGATATTGTCGCTTACGCCGGGCGCACAGGTCACCGGTTACGGCAACAGCGGCGCAGACAAGTACACAATTACAATCAACGGAATTCAGCAGGGTTGGACGGGCTACAGCAGCGCCTACAGCACGGCTGGCGCTATCGCGATCACACTGGATGGAATTCCGGTTTCAGATCCCTCGACCGGGCTCTGGCAATCGCCCACGATTCCGCAGACCGACCTTCTCCAGAACGTCGGTGTAACTTACGGTCCCGGAGCAGCCGCCGACCGCTGGTACAACAACATCGGCGGAGGCATCGAGTTTACGCCAGTTCAGCCCACACGGAAGCCGCACGCGAATGCATCATTTTCAGCTGGCAGTTACAACCAGCTCAACTACGTAGGCGAAGCTTCACCTGGCGAGTGGAAGGGTTGGATGACGGTCTTCGGCGGCGGCTATGGCAACGGCGACGACTTCCGTAAGGCCACGGACGGCTTCACGAATCCCAGCAGCGATTATGCTTTTACAACGAAAGCTGTGAAGAGCTTTGGCGAGAACAGTTTTGAACTGGGTGGCTACTACGGTCACGGCGGTGGCTATCGCTCGCAGGTGATTCCTGTCGTCGCCAATCCATTGATCACGATCGACGGCCAAGAGGGCAGCCAACAGTATAGCCAGCAAACATCCGGTTACTACAGCACTCTGCCGTTCAACAGCTATAACAAATACGACACACAGGCGATGGGGCTTGTCTACTCGCGTCTGAATGCCAAGCTGGACGCGACAACCAGCATCATGAACACTGCGTGGTACATGCATATTCACCGTACGCACCACCGTTTGAACGATGTGTATAACCCGGGACCACAAGTCCAGGAGTGGAACGATCCTTCGACAGAGACAGTCGGCGAAAAGCTGGGCATCATCAAGGTGCTGCCGATGAACACCCTCAAGGCTGGAGGGTATTTCATCCATGACAATTACACCACGCAAAACAACTTTTTCAACTCTGCGATGGGTGGCGGTCCCAAGACGCCGAACGCCGGCGGCAAGGTGCGCTCCGGCCTCTTCAACCAGAACAGCATTGCAGTCTATCTGCAGGATGAAATCCGCCCCACTAAAAACTTTGAAATCACGCCGAGCCTGCGCTTTGTTAATTATCAGGTGGCATACTCTGATATCGCTTCGCAGCACTTCAATATCGTCCCCGGCTCCGGTGTGGTGCTGAGAGAATTCTGCGCACTCACGCAACAGACAATTGTCGCAGGCACAGTCAAAGACCAGGGCTCCGTATGCGCGTCCCGTGAAGCCCGCAGCGGTATTGAACCGGGTGTGGATACTTCCTACCACGTCTTGCCATGGCTTGAACTCTATGGCGGCTATAACGTCACCTACAAATCGCTTCAACTGGGCGGCGGCGGCGGGCTTTTCCAGTCAGTCGACCCGGCGAGCTATCATCTTGCCAAAGGCGGTTACGCACAGGGCGGCTTCAAGATCCATACCAATGGTTCCGGCTTTCGCAAAGATTTGCTGATTACCGGCGCTTATTATCAGAACCGCTATGCGAACCAGGAGATTGATGTTGCGCTCTCGAATGGCGACACGGTAGCCACCAACGGTTCTTCAACCTACAAGGGCTTCAACTTTGCCGTGGATGACGACCCGATTTCGCACCTCCACGCCTTCCTTAACATGAACCTCGAGAGTTCGCATTACAACGGATACGCACTCACACAGCCACAGCCAGGACAGACCACTCAAGCCTATAACGGACTTCCTGTGGCCTATGTTCCGAACCAGACCTTCAACTTCGGGCTTTACTACGATAAGCAGATTCGTCCGGGGCTGAAGATTATTCCCACGCTCAGCTATCAGTTCATTGGTACGCAGAATATTTATGACAACAGCGGCACCTTTGACAATGTTCCATTTCCACACCCCAGCCACCAGACGATGTCCTCGTATGGCACCATGAATTTGAGCGTCAAGGTTCCCTATAAGAAACTCGAGTTCAGAGCCGATGCGCTCAACTTGCTGAACAGCAGGTACAACGAGTTTGTCTTCATCTCATCGGGCGGCTACTTTGCCACGCCGACGGGAGGCTACAACCTTGCTTATCCCGGTTCGCCGGTGGTGGCATACTTCACCCTGGGAGCGCATTTCTAACCCAGCGCTTCAATGTGATTGCGGGCCCCTTCCATTACGCATGGAAGGGGCCCGTCAATTTCTGCCAGAGCCAAGGGTGGTTTGAAAAAGATGTGAATTGATCAGGAATGAAATGGACGGGAACAATTTCATAGTTCCCGTCCAAGTGTTTTTTTAGAGATTAACTACCATCCAAATCAGAAATCGCTTAGTAGTAATTTCATCAATTATCCAACGAAATGCTTACTTTGCTG
>DAHXOQ010000312.1:0-279 GCA_027364815.1 Acidobacteriaceae bacterium
ACATGGCGTGGGAGGCACCGAGCGAAGATCATCCGGTTTGGTGTTCGGTGGATGGCGCGAAAGATGGCGTACCGACAGCGGAGAGCGTGAATTGCGTGACAACCGATCCGACGGGCGCTGAGCAGACGGGCATGGTCAGGAAGAACGAAGCGGGCGTGGTTCACGCGGCGACGGAAGCTCCTGATGCGACGACGGGAGCGGCGGGGAATTTCAAAAAGTTTGAGTCTCAGGACGAGCTGGGCAAGTTCCTGGTCGTGCAGTACAAGATTCGTACGCCGA
>DAHXOQ010000312.1:289-3249 GCA_027364815.1 Acidobacteriaceae bacterium
ATTGACGAGCTTGCCAACACGGCTGAGTTTCAGGCAGCGGTGGAGCGCGAGTTCCCGGATGCGGCGAGCGAGTGGATTGATCCGGTCTCGCGGCGCGGATTCATGAAACTGATGGGCGCGTCGCTGGCGCTGGCCGGAATGGCCGGCTGCACGAAGCAGCCCGACGAGCCGATTTATCCGTATGTGAAGCAGCCTGAGGATCTTGTCCTCGGCAAAAGCAATTATTTTGCATCGGCTTCCCCCACTGCGCTTGGTGCGGTGCCGGTACTGGTCAAGAGCGACCAGTACCGCCCCATCAAGGTTGACGGCAATCCCGATCACGCTTACAACCAGGGAAAATCTGACGCGTTTACTCAGGCGACATTGCTGGAACTTTACGATCCGGATCGCGCGACACGCGTGACGAATCGTGGTGAGGTCAGCAGGTGGGGTGATTTTGCGCAGGCGTTCCGCGCGAAGGCGCAGTCGACGGTGACGGGTGAGGGAATTTATTTCCTTTCGGCGACGATCACTTCACCGACACTGGCGCGGCAGTGGAAGGATGTTGCGAAGGCTTACCCGAAAGCGAAATTGGTTCAATATGATCCGGCGATTGCGGGAACCTTTGCTGAAGATGGTTTGAATGTTCAGTACGCGCTTGCGGACGTGATTGTTTCGCTCGATGCGGATTTTCTTTCCGGTGCGGCTTACCCGGGCTTCCATCGTTTGCTTGCGGATTACGCGGCGCGGCGCAAAAATCCGGAGACGCTCAATCGCCTTTACGTTGTTGAGGGAACGACGACGACGACGGGCATGAAGGCTGAGCACAGGCTTGGAATGCGCGCGTCTCTTATCCCGGCGTTCGCGGCGGCACTGGCGAAGGAGCTTGGCGTTGCAGTGGATGCGCCCACGGTCAACTGGACGGATGAGCAGAAGAAGTTTGTTGCGGCGGTTGCGAAGGATTTGAAAGCGAACGCGGGGAAGTCGGCGGTGTTGCCTGGTTTGTATCAGGACAAGGCTGTAGCGGCGTTGGCGCTTGCGATCAACAACCAGCTTGGAAATTTGGGCAAGACGGTTTTTGTTTCTTCGGAGACAGTGAACCCGATGCCGAGCGATCAGAGCGCGGATTTGAAGTCTCTGGCGGCGGATTTGAGCGCGGGCAAGGTGGATTGGCTGATTTGCCTCAACACCAATCCGGCATACTCGGCGCCTGCGGAATTTAATTTTGCTTCGGAGTTGCTCAAGGTGAAGACGCTGGTCTCGCTGAGTAATTACGTTGACGAGACGGGCGCGATTGCACACTGGGTGATTCCTTCGGCGCATTATTTGGAGTGCTGGTCGGACGCCCGTTGTTATGACGGGACAGTTTCGATCGTGCAGCCGATGATTGATCCGCTCTATGGCGGCAAGACGGCGCATGATGTTTTTCAGGCGCTGCTTGCTGAGCCGTTCCTGACTGCTTTTTCGGCGGTCAAGGAGACCTGGTCTTCTCAGGTGAAGGACGAAGCGGGCTGGCGCAAGGCTCTGCATGCCGGATGGATTGAAGGAACGGCATTCGCGAAGACGTCGTCGTACAAGGCAAGTTCACTGAAAGTCGAAGCGCCGAAATCGTCAGAATTTGAGATTGTCTTCCGTCCTGATCCGACGGTCTACGATGGACGCTTCTCGAATTTGGGCTGGATGCAGGAACTTCCCAAGCCGGTTACGAATTTGAGCTGGGATAACGCGGCGATACTCTCCGGCGCGACGCTGACTGAATTGAAGCTTGAAGAAGACGACATTCTTGAACTCACGGTGAATGGCCTCAAGGTCAACGCACCTGTGATCGTTGCGCCGGGACAACCTGACAAAACGATTACGGTTTATCTCGGTTATGGCCGCACTTTCGCCAGCCGCATCGCACTCGGCGCAGGTTTTGATGCGTACTTGATCCGCCCGAACGCGACGCCGTTTGCAGCAGCGGGAACGGTGAAGAAGATTGAAGGCAAGTGGGGCGTGGCGATCACGAAGAGCCACTATCAGGATCACCGCGACAAGATGTTTGGCGGCGAAGAACACGGCAACACGGGGAACAATTCTCTTGAGACGGATGAGGCGCTGGAGCGTGGTGTGGTGCGCTATGCGACGCTGGCCGAGTTCAAGAAGAATCCCGGATTTGCGAACGAGAACGCTGAGCAGGGCGAGCACTCGAAGACCGACGTAGACAACTCCATGTTCCCTAACTGGGAGTACAAGGAGAACGCGTGGGGCATGTCGATTGACATGAACAGCTGCACGGGATGCAACGCATGCATCGTGAGCTGCTACGCGGAAAACAATATTGCTGTCGTCGGTAAGCAGCAAGTGCGCATTGGCCGCAATATGCAGTGGCTGAGGATTGATACGTATTTTGAAGGCGACCTTGCGGCTCCGCGGGCGCATTTTCAACCGATGGCCTGCCAGCACTGCGAGAATGCGCCGTGCGAACAGGTATGCCCGGTTGGAGCGACGGTGCATACGCCCGAGGGTCTGAACACGATGGTTTACAACCGTTGCGTGGGAACCCGTTACTGCTCGAACAACTGCCCGTACAAGGTTCGCCGCTTCAACTTCCTGCTGTACTCGGACTACGAGACGGAGAGCTTGAAGCTGATGCGCAATCCGGATGTGAGCGTGCGTTCGAGAGGCGTGATGGAGAAGTGCAGCTACTGCGTGCAGCGCATCACGGAAGGACGCATTGCAGCGGACAAGGAAAACCGCGCGATTCGCGATGGCGAAGTGGTGACGGCTTGTCAGCAGGCATGCCCGGCGAGCGCGATCACCTTTGGCAATCTCAACGACAAGGCAAGCAAGATAGCCAAGTTGCGAGCAGATGAGCGCAGCTACCAGGCGCTTGCCGATCTGAACACCCGTCCGCGCACGACGTATGTGGCAGCGGTTGTGAATCCGAATCCAGAACTTGAAGCTGCACCGGTGGAACATGCGCCGGTGAAGGGTTAAGA
>DAHXOQ010000313.1 GCA_027364815.1 Acidobacteriaceae bacterium
CCCCGGTGCCGCTCGCAAAACCGCCAATGTCGTCCTCGGCGTCTGCTTCAACAAAGCCGAAGGAATCGTCGTCGACACCCACGTCCTGCGTATCAGTCGCCGCCTCGGTCTCGCCAAATCTGAAACTCCACAAAAAGTCGAGCAGGAGCTCATACAAATACTCCCGCCCGACCACTGGATCCGCTACTCCCACCAGATCATCCATCACGGACGCGCTCTCTGCATCGCCCGAAAACCCAAATGCAAATCCTGCCCCCTTGAGTACCTTTGCGTATCAAAAGACAAAACCTGGCAGAGTTAGATTCCAAAAGCCCACACTCAGCAATTAGAATCTTTCGCATGCGCAAGATCACCCCATTTGGCAGACTGTTCCTAAATCTTGGCAGCATCTTGCTCTTTGCAGCTTTCCTTCTTGCACTGGCCCTGTACATGGACGATCAAAACGCATCCTGGTTCAACGGCATCCCCACCTCTGTGCTCTGGCCAATTGATATTGTGATTCTCGTACTCGGAGTTTTAGGAATCATCTGCATGCTTCGCTTTGGACGAGAACCTCGCCCGGTTGACGCTGAAGCCGTGCACTTTACATCTCTCCTGAACACTCCAGAAATCAAGTCGCCTCCTGTTGAAAAGTTTTCTCATGAAGTGATTGAAAGCGAGCCCGTTATCCGCAAACAAGCGCGTCCTGTCCTCTTTCAATTTGAAGACTATGAAACAGCTGAACCAGTCAGCGCAGAAAAACATTATGAAAAGTTTGAGAGTGATGAGTCTTGAATCTATGTAATAAACCAAATATAAAAATCCAATCGCACATCGTTGACACTAAATAAATTCCAACTTAATCCATCACCCGCTTCACAGCCTCCACCAATCCACCAATATCAGATGGCTCAGCCTCTGCCGCAACCTTCCATCCAGACTCAAGCAGTGTCTGGCTCGTAACCGGCCCAATCGAAACCGCTCGCACTCCCATCAGTGGCCACTTCACTCCAGCCTTCTCCGTCACTTCAGACAAATGCCGCACGCTCGAAGAGCTGGTAAATACCGCAACCTCAAACCCCATCGCAATCGCTGCTCTCAACTTCTCCGCCGCACCCATAGGAATCTGGTTCCGGTACGCCTCAACCACCTCAACTATCGCTCCAAGCTCCTTCAGCCGCTCAGGAATCACATCGCGCGCCAACGCCGCTCTCGCCAGCAACACACGCCTGCCTTCCAACCCGCCCAATCCAGCCTTCTCAAATGCTTCAAGCAACCCTTCCGCAACATACTTCTCCGGGATCAAATCGACCTTGAGTCCAATCGCCTTCGCTGCCTCGGCCGTCGCCCTCCCAACCGCGGCCACGCGCACATCCGACGCAGCCAGCTCCACGCATAGCTTTTTAGCGCGTTCGCAAAGTACACGCACCGCATTCGTACTTGTCAGTATGAGCCAATCGTAAGTGGAAACTCTGCGTATCGCCGCATCAAGCGCCGCAAAACTCTCCGGCGGAACAATCTCCAGCACCGGAACCTCGACTGGCTCAAAACCAGCCGTGCGCAGTGCCTCGCTCAGCTTGCCAGCCTGATCCGCAGCTCGAGTCACCAGCACTTTCACTGTCACGCAGGCAACTCCAGCAGTTCTCCGGCTCCGCCTGCGATCAGCTCCCGAGCCAACGCCTTACCTATCGCCACAGCATCCGTTCCTGTCTGCCGCGCTTTGATAATCCGCGACCCATCTGGCGCAGCAACCACGCCTAGAATCTCATACTCGCCTTCAATCGCCCTGCAATGAGCGCCAATCGGCGTCTGGCAACCACCACCCAGCGCATTCAGCGCCGTACGTTCCGCTGTAATCGCAAATCGCGTCGGACCGTCATTCAAAAACTCCAGAGCTGAAGCCGTCTTCTCATCTCCCAGTCGAATCTCAATTCCCAGCGATCCCTGCCCCGTTGCCGGGCAAATAATTTCAGGCTCAATCCGTTCCCGCACCCACTCCGTCTTCTCCAGGCGATCCAGGCCCGCAGCCGCCAGCAGAATTCCATCCACCTGCCCCTCGCCCAGCTTCCTCAACCGCGTATCCACATTCCCGCGAAACTCCACCAACTCAAGATCCGGCCTGAACGAACTCAACTGCGCCCGTCGTCTTGCGCTGCTCGTCCCAACCTTCGCACCCGCCGGCAACTCGGCAATGCTTCCATATTTCACGCTGACAAATACATCACGTGCATCCACTCTCTTCGGCGTCGCTGCCAGCGCAAATCCCGGCGGCAACTCCGTCGGCAAATCTTTCAGCGAGTGCACCGCCAAATCCACGCGACCCTCAGCCAACGCCTCTTCAATCTCTTTGGTAAAAATTCCCTTCGACCCCGTCACCGCGCCCACCTGCGCAAACGTAATCTCCTGCAGCCTGTCACCTGTCGTCTTGATAATCTCCAGCTCCACCTCGTGACCCGCACCCCGCAACAACGCGGAGATGTGATGCGCCTGCCAAAGGGCAAGTTGCGATCCCCGGCTTCCAATTCGCAGCTTCATTCCTGCCCTCCATCTTCATCTTCAATGTTCTTTGTATTGGCGGAATGAACCTCAAGCAATTCGGCCGTGTCCATCTCCAGGCCCCACTCGTTCAACACCGCCTCCAGCCGCACTCCATCATTCTCTCGTGCAGCCTGCTTCAACGCTTGCATCGGCGGATGCAAAAACTTGTTCACCAATCCTCGCGTCAACGCTTCAACCGCTGCCACCTGCTCAGCGCTCAAACTCCCCAGCCTCGCCGCCGCCCGCTTCAACTCAGCCTGGCGCAACTCCTCGGCATGTTGTTGCAGGGAGACAATCGCCGGCGCCACATTCACCGCTCTCTGCCGCTCGTGGAAGCGTTCCACCTCGCGCGCAATCATCGCCTCGGCCTGGTCCGCATGCTGGCTGCGCTCGGCCAAATGCGCCGCAGCCACCGCCTGCAAATCGTCAATATCGTAGACAAACATGCCTTCCAGCTTGTTCATCGCCGGCTCAACGTCGCGCGGCACAGCAATATCAATAAAGAACATCGGCTTGTTCCGCCGGCGATGCAAAAACTCCTGGCCATGTGCGCGACTGAAAATGTGCTTCGGTGCGCCCGTCGAGGTAATCACAATATCAGCTTGCCCCGCCGCTTCATACACTTTACTGAAATCAACCACCGTCCCGTTGAAGTGCGCTGCCATCTTTTCCGCGCGCTCTCTTGTCCGGTTCGTCACCACAATCTTGTCCGCGCCCTGCTGCAC
>DAHXOQ010000314.1 GCA_027364815.1 Acidobacteriaceae bacterium
CTCGTAAGTGTGAATGAAGAGCGGGTCATCCTCAGAAATAAATCCGAGCGAGGGGAGCTTCATCAATCCATCCGGAGGCATCTCGGTGAAGACGTAATTCTGTCCTGCAGCTTCGCCGGATTCCTCGTCGTGGCCATTGCCGCCGAGCATTGAATTCACTGCACCCGTATCCGAGCGCCCACTTGTCGCCGATGAGAGAATCTTCTCTTTACCGCCTGGTGGCACAGCAACGGCATGCGCCAGTATCGCTGCATGCAGATCCGTCGCTCTGCGCTTCATCTCCGCAGATGTGCCCACATCCACGAGTTTCGCGTCGATTTCTGAAAAATCGTTCAGAGCGTGCCAGACAAGGGCATTGTCCACGGTGATGAATGAGAGCCGCTGGAATTCGTCTTGCGGATCCTGCATGGACGAGAAAAGCCCCGAGGTTGCGTCGAACCTTCCCATCAAACGCTTGCGCAGAAACTCAATCGCCTTCTTGTGTTCGCGCAAAAACTCCACATCGTTTGTGCGGCGCAGATAGCTGCCAAGAGCCAGAACCGGAGCTGCGGCCTCATCGAGTTGGAAGCCGTCTTCGAGGACGATGCCATCGATGAAGCGGCTGTGCGTGCCGGTATTGCGCAGTTGAATCGTCAACGCATAATCAAGAGCCTCGCGGGCGAAATCGGGATCTGTGTCGAGAAGCGCAGGAAAGCTCCAGAGCATGGCGTCGCGATCCCAGTAGGCAGCAGAGACATAGTAACGAGGAGACCGCGAAGTAATGCCGACGAGTTGTTCGGTATCGATAGTGCGTCCCCAGGCGTAGAGCCGTGTGAAGAGGTAGTTGCGGTTCATCAGCAGGTCGACGGCTGGATCGTTGACTTTGCGCGTGCGTCTGCGGCACCACTCAGCGGTCTGATTGATGAGAGCGGTGGCGCCGTCGCGGTCGAGGAGTTCCATCAGAGCACGTGCCGCGTGTGAGGAACTGAACTCTTCAATGCCTGCACCCAGAATGAAGTTGGCTTCGAGAGTTTCACCGGGTGCGATTGTGGCTTTGCGCGTGGTGATAAGTGATGGGGATGGGGTAATGGGCGGGCTGATCATCTCGGAGGTTGAGCCAGGGTGAATGATGGACCAGGCGAATTCCGTGTCGTTGGTTGAGTAGCTGAAGGTAGAGCCGGGACTGACCCACGCGGCGGCAGCAATCGATCGCGTGCCTGAGAGTTCAACGGGGACGTAGGTGACGCGCATCAGAGAGCCGAAGCTGGCGTGAATACCGAGTGCGGCGTCTGCGGCCTTCGTACGGTGGTTGGTTACAGTCAGACGCAGAAAAGCTCCGTGCGAACCCGGAGGCGCGCACCAGGTGAGCGTAGCTTCGATGCCGTCAGTTGTCTGCGTTGCAATGGGGGTCCAGTACTCGATGAGTTGCCACTGAGGATTTTTGAGGATGAGAGGCTTGCCATCAACGGTGAAATAAGGTGCGATGACAGGCTCTGCGGCTGCGCCGTTGACTTGAAGGAGTCCGCGGTGGCTCATAGAGAGGAGATTGAAATCCATCAGAGCGCCATCGACAGCGCGAATCTCGGGCAGCGACATCCACTCATTGCCGGTGGCGAGAACATCATCGGAAGATAATGTGAGTGGCGACCGCTTGTAGGGCTCTGTATTGTTTTGTGCGGTGAGAAGCACAGCCATGCAACCAAATAAAATTACAAGAATGAATGAGCGCGCTAGGGCGACTCTTGAAATAAATGGAGATTTTTCAGGAATGAATTTCATGATGGATCCTTTTTTGTTGAGGATTATTCAGATTACCTGGGCAGGTTGTAGCGACCGAGTAAAGAATTCCAGCGGATGCTGACAAGCTCGCGCAGCATTTGCAGGCCATCGCGCAGGTAGCTCATGCGGGTGCGCTCATCATGGCCCCAACTGACGGAGACTTCTTTGACGCTGTAGCCCTGCTTGAGGGCAATCAGCAAAATCTCCGGATCAAAGCCCCAGCGTTCGATCGTTTGGCGCGGAAAAATTGTTTGCGCAGCCTCGCGGGTGAAAGCCTTGAAGCCGCATTGCGTGTCGGCGAAGGGGAGTCGCATGATGAGACGGGTGACAAAGTTGAAGCAGCGGCCAAAGAACTGCCGGTAGAGTGGCTGGGGCTGTGTCTGGCTGCTGCGGCCGCCGAGCCAGCGCGAGCCAATGGCGACATCGGCGCCGGCATGAATTGCGTCAAAGAGACGGACGGCTTCTTCAATGGGCGAGGAGAGGTCGGAATCGGTAAAGAGGACGATTGCACCGGTTGAGTCGAGGATTCCGTGGCGGACGCTGTAACCTTTGCCGTGATTTCCCGGATTTTCGAGCAATCTGAGTTCTGGGGCGGTTTTGGCTGTCTCGCGAACAAAATCTGCGGTTCTATCGGTTGAGCCGTCATTGACGACAATGACCTCGGCTTTCCAACCCTTCTCACGCACGCAATCCAGAACTGCTCGCAAAGTGGCCGGCAACCGCAAGGCCTCATTGTAGGCGGGGATAATAATGCTGTAGTCGTACTTTGATTCAGTCACAGCGCTCGCGCTTTACGGCCTTTCAATCCGGGGAGCCCGGCTATGTGCTACTCAGCAAAATGCTGCACTCACGAGGCTCTCTGGCAATCCTACATCAGTGGGCTATCTCGAGGCACACTCCCTGGCACTGAAGCTTTATGCTTGACGAAAGGCTCCCTTAAAGGGCAGAATTCTCAATAGTTTGGTGGCATCGGCGGACAGAAAGCGGTATGCTTATTCTTGTCGTTAGAGGAGAGCGCGAATGACCAAGGCAGACCTGGTAGAAAAGGTAACCAAATTGGGCGACCTGACGCGGCGCGATGGCGAAGTCATCGTCGAGACGATTTTTGATTCAGTGATTGGCGCGCTGCAGGCTGGCGACAAGATTGAGATTCGCGGATTCGGTTCCTTCCGCATTCGTCAGCGCAATCCCCGCATTGGCCGCAACCCAAAGACCGGCGAGCGCGTGGATGTGCCAGCCAAGCGAGTTCCCTACTTCAAACCGTCAAAGGATTTGCGCGACCTTGTGAATCCGGACGAGAAGTCAGCGGCAACAGCTTAATTTTTTTCGCGACAAATGTGACTCTATCGGCTGAATGAATTTCATTCAGCCGATTTCGCTTTTCTGAAGTGATTGAAGGATTTGAAACTCAGGATTTGCTGCCGGGCGCCCAATCATTCTTTTTTTGTGAAGGGTGAAAGTCCTGCCGCTCTTTCACCC
>DAHXOQ010000315.1 GCA_027364815.1 Acidobacteriaceae bacterium
GTGCCGATGATGGCTGCAACGCTGCTTGGAGTTGCAACTTATTCAACATGCGGGTTCACTCAAGAGCAGACGAGACAGTCACAATCTAGAACGACACAAGCGGTGGAGAAATCCACGTTGCGGATTGGGTTCTGGACACTTTGGCATGATCGCGCGCTCACACTCACGCCTGCGGGAACGAATGCGCGGATTGCGAAGTGCGCGAGTTGCGAAACCGAAAAACTTTCTGTTCCACTCAAAATTACAGCAGACGCAGATCAACTTCTAATTGAGGAAAGCAGCCAGGGTTCCTCGCCACACCCGCGCAACGAATCCACAATTTTTATCAGCGGCGCAATTGTGTTGAGCGCGCATAGCGAGAAAGAAACACCACGAGCGCCGATTCAGATTAAGGCGCGCAAGGGGCAGCTGGTGATTGCGGCGACGTTGCCGGTTGAGCTTTATGTGGAGCGCGTGGTGGCGAGCGAAAGCAGCGCGGCAGATTCGGCTGAATCATTGAAGGCGCTGGCGATTGTGGTGCGCAGCTTTGCGCTGCATCAGAAGCATGGGCATCCTGATTACGATTTGTGCGATTCGACGCATTGCCAGCTATTGCACTGGCATGGAAACCCGACGCGGACTGCGGCTGCTCATGCGGCGACAGTAGCGACAGCGGGCGAGACGCTTTGGTTTCATGGGGCGCGCGCGGCGGCGTGGTTCCACCAGAATTGCGGAGGAGAGACGGCGATGCCGGAGGAGATTTGGCCTTCGACGCCGCACTCTTCTGATCGAGCCAAAAGTTTTCCTTACTTGAAGGCGGTCACTGATCCGTATTGCACGGCGGGTGGAGCGCGCACGTGGGCGACGGTGCTGACGCACGATGAGTTGTCGGCTGCGCTTTCACGCGCGGGATTGGTTGCGCCGGGATGGAAGCGGCTTGCGATTTCGCGCAGAGGTGATCCCGCGAAGGGAGAGTCTCCGCGCGTGCTGACGGTACGCGTTGACGCAAAGGAGATTACGGCGGAGGAGTTGCGGCTTGCGGTGGGACAGGCGTTTGGATGGAACCGGATTTTGAGCACGTGGTTTGATGTGACAGTGGAGGGTGAGAATTATCACTTCAACGGACGCGGCTCAGGGCATGGAGTGGGGCTTTGCCAGGCGGGTGCGGCGGCGATGAGCGCTAGCGGAAAAACGTGCGCGGAGATTCTGGCGCAATATTTTTCCGGAGCCGAGGGGCGCGATGAAGCGACGGGACGCGCGTGGCAGAGTGAGCAAGTTGGCGAGGTGACCGTGGAGACGCTGAGCGCAGAAGACGCGGCGAAGATACCTGAAGTTGCGGCGGCGTTGAACGATGCGAAGACAAGAGCGGGTGGTTTGATGGCGGGAGTTCAGAGTGCGAATTTGCATTTTGTGGTGCGCGCCTTTCCATCGGCGACGGCTTTCAGAGATGCGACGCTTGCGCCGGGATTTGATGCGGCTTTCACAGAAGGGAGTTGGATTGGAACGCAGCCATTGACGACACTTTCAGCGCGGAAACTTTTGCGGCGCGTTTTGCGGCATGAGTTTTTACATGCGATTGTAGAGGCACAGGCTGCGCCTTCAACGCCGTTGTGGTTACGCGAGGGGTTTGTGGAGTTGATTGGAAGCGATGGGCGGAATGATACGGGTGGAACGGAAATTCAGTTGGATGAGTTGGATCAATTGCTGAAGAATGCGCAGAGCGAGGCTGAATCGACGCGTGCGCACAATGCGGCTGCGAGTTATGCGGAGTTTTTGATTGGGAAATATGGAAGGGCGCAGGTGGAGAATTGGCTGCGCAAGGGATTGCCGGAGAGTGCGGTGGAAAGTATTGCACAGAGGGTGAATCATCGGTGAGATGTTGTTTTTTATTCGTATCAGTTCAATAAAAATACATTCCTCAGGGACTAAAGTCCCCGAAGTTTTTTTGGGGAAGACGTCTTGCGGCACGACAGAAGTCGTGCCCTTTCACAAAGCATTGCAAAATTGATTTGACAATCAAACAGCGTGATCAAGGCAGTGCGAGTTTTTCTGCGCTGGATTTGGTTGGGTTGGGTCCGCCGACGAGTACGGGAACGAGCGAGTCTTCGGCGTCGTCGTCACTTCGCATCCCGTTGGAGCGATTCAACAAGACGGCGGACCAGATGAGCAGAAGCAACCAACTGATGGTGGTGATGAGATAGACAGCGGCGGTCTTCAGTATGACGGCCCAGAGTTGAGCGCGCGTGGAGCCGTGGGGTTCAGCGTCGTAGAGCTTGGGCAGCAGATGCTCGACGATGAAGGCGGTGATGAAGACGACGGGCCACCAGCGCCAGTTGCACCAGACGGAGCGAATGCGCGACCAGGCAAGCGGGAGGAGGCCGATGGCGGCGAGCAATGCGAACTCAAAGAAGTTGGTGGAGAAGAAGAAAAAAATCAGGAGAGCGATGACGAGGATCGGAATCCACCAGCGTTTTTGAGCGAGGTACTTAAGCTCGCTCAACTTTGGCAGGCCTGCACCGGTGACGCTGGTGAGCGTGGCGAGCGGGATGAAGAGGCCGGGGATCAGGAGGTAGACCATGAGCCATTCAATCCAGTTGAAGAATGTGGCGATGTGCTCTTCAGTGAGGAACCGTGCCCGCCAACTGACAGGTGAGCGTGAGTTGAGGTAGCCGGTGTAGAGTTCGATTTTGTCGTCGAAGTTGAAGGCGAGGGTGAGCGCGACCCAGGCGAGGAGAACCCAGGCGACAAAAGTCATGGCGGCGAAGATCAGTTTGATGCGACGTTGGCCGCCCATGAGGGCACGCATGGTGGCGCACTGGAGCCAGACAAAAGTTGCCAGCAACAGGATGGGCAGTGAGAGCGTGAGAGCGACTTGCCATGCTTGTTTATCCGGCAAGCGGAGCCAGACGATGCTCAGTGCAATAAGGATTGCGTTGAGCAGCAACTGAGCGATGAGCCACCAGCGTGCGGAGAGGATGCGCATTTTTGTGCTTGAGAGTAAGGGCATGTTCATGGCAGCACCTCCAGGTTCGCCGGCTCAGTAGTGGTTAGAATGTCGGGTTGATACATGGGTCCGGATTGCGCAGGACTGATGAGGAATTTGCCCGGCGTGACGACTTTGAGCAGGTTGACGTACTCGCGGCGGCCACTTGAATTCCGGTTACCAAAATCTGTGTCGAAGTAGGCGGCGCGATCGTCGTGAAATTCGCGTCGCGTGAACCACCAGCCCCCCCAA
>DAHXOQ010000316.1:0-2873 GCA_027364815.1 Acidobacteriaceae bacterium
ATCCTGCGTGGTGATCGTGCCCGCGGAGGCCAGAACCACGAACCGCGCGCCCAGAATCTGGTTCAACTGGATGGCTTTGCCAATGCCCGCGGCGCTGAAGGAAGTCGTATCGTTATGCGTGGAGTAGCAGCGGATGTGAAGTGAATCCAGCTCCTTGCGGACCTGCCTGGCGTAGTCTGGCGTCCAGGAGTAGTAGGGCGCAAAAAATTCCACGCACTGGTAACCCATCCTGGCGACACCGGTGACCGTTCCCATCAGGTTCTTTTGCAACTCGTGCCGCACCGAATAGAGCTCGAGGCCGACGGGAATTGAACCGCTAGAGGCTTGCAGATTGCGTCCCGCTGCGGCAAGCGGCGCGGCAGCCGCGAACGAAAGAAATGACCGGCGTGAGATATTGTTGTTAGGGCTCATGATCAGTGAACCATATCACAAAAAGCGGAGTAGCGCAGAGCGGGGTAGCGCAGAGGTACGCGTAGTTTGCGTTCCTCTGCGGCTTTTCATCTCTGCGCATGACATCAAATCCGTGTCTGCTCATCGGCCGCCAGCGGGGTAGCAAGGTAGCGCGGACCACCGCTTTTGTGGTCCGCGTCTTTTGATTGGCAATCCATCCAACGCCCACGTATTCTACTGTCGTGTCGAAGCTCCGTCGTCCTTTTCTTTCGGATCGATATTTCTTCATCTCGGTGCGGTTGCTGAAGCGGCGCGCCAAATTGGTGGAGGCCGATTTCATTTTACTTGCGCGTGCGTTTAACCGGGCGCGAGCATTGCACAGTTTTTATCTGACGGCCTGGGTTTTTCTTCAGGACCACTGGCACGCCATCTGTGCGCCTGTCCATCCAGGTACCATTTCTCTGTCCATGAAATCCGTGAAGCAGAGTTCGATGAGCGGTATCAATCGGCGTCGGGGCGCAGAAGGTGAACTCTGGCAGCCTCGATTTTTCGATCGCGCGCTCCGCACCGTAAAAGAGTATAATGAGAAGGTCGAATACATTCACATGAATCCCGTCAAGGCCGGTCTGGTGCGCATCCCGCAGGATTGGAAATGGTCGAGCTATAATGAATATGCGGGAATGCACGCCGATGAACAAAAGCATCGCTGTGGATTAATCATTGACCGCGTCAGGATGCCAGCCGATCTCCGTACGAGAATATGACGTTGATCAGCACGGCGCATCGCACATCGTGAAGAGACGTGGACCGCAACACCGGCGGTCCGCGCTTGCTTGCCTGCTCCGGGGAGCCCAAAACGGCTCCCCCACTGTGCAGTCAGTGGAGACACTAACCCGACAGGACAGTTGCATTCGCTGGCAGTCAGATGTACAGCGCCGAGCGTTACCGGAGTCGAAAATGGAAATCCCGGTGAAGAACCACTTCGCCGAAAGACTTGCGAATCTCACAATGGGGGGTGAAACGTGGCCACTACTAGTAGCAAAGGTCGAATAGCTACCATCGTCGCCGTAGGTGGACTGATCGTTTCGATTCTTGTTTACCTGCAACAGCTTCACAAAAACCAGAGCGAACTTGGTGCGGCAGCAAAACAGAATCAGATCTTGCAGGGGCAGGTGGATAACGCCGCGAAACAGGCGCAAGACGCAAAGAAAGCTCACGATGCAGACTGCGAGAAGAGGCGAAGCGAGCACGATGACGCCCTAAATGCCTTGCATCTGTACGATGAGCACATCACGAAACTGCAGGGGGAGTTGACACTAGAAAAGAACGCGTCTGATATGGCGCGGCAACAGGGTATTCAGGCCAAGGTTGACGAGCACAACTCATTGGCTGAAACGTTGGAGTCGGATATACAACTACAGCAACAATCTCGGCAGAACGCTGCCAGCCGTGTTCAACAGCTAGAACAGGGTTGTAGTTTTTGACGCGTGCACGAATACTCCGGTATGAGCGCCGATGAGCAAAAGCAACGCTGCGGTTTAATCATCGACCGCGTCAGAATACCCTCCGATCCGACGACGCCAGTTTAGCAATGCCGCTCGTCGGCTACTCGAAGCGAAAAGCCGCGGACCGCAAAATCGGCGGTCCGCGCTTGCTCTCGCACCTAATTTAGCTGCGCTCAGCGTAACCTGCAACCTCCGCAAGTGGGAGCCTCTTCTGGTTCTTAGCAGGTCGGAAAGATGGAGATCCGGAAAGCCCTCCAGGGGAGCAGACCGTATGGCTCGGGGAAATGGGTGTCCGGGACGGTGGCCAAATTCGGCTTGGAAAACGCCATGCGCGGCTCCGGGCGTCCGAAAAATGGACAAAAAAACGGTACCCACAGTATCAACTATCTCCTCGCCAGCACAGAAATGCGTTAGAATGAGGCAGTTTAAAGTAGTTCGGCCTCAACCGGCTGCCGCCCGGTCCCAACGTCGCGGCGGTAAGGAAGGATGTTGTTCAAACACCAATAAATGGCAACGGGCTCAAGTCCGACAGTCCTGCAACCTCTGCAGGCCCCGCCCGCCATCCTGAATTCGAGCTGGGCGGGCAGCGCGCTGAAAGCCGAGAGCACGCTGCACCAGCTTTCGCCCTACATCGGCAAGCTGAAGTCGTCCATCGCTGGCTCGCTTGTGGGCCAATTCACGGCGCCGGGCGACTTGATATACGACCCGTTCTCGGGGTCCGGGACCGTGCCGCTTGAGGCCTGGGTCGCGGGCCGTAAAATCATTGCCAACGATCTCAGTCCCTACGCTGCGCTGCTCACGCGCGCGAAGCTGTTTCCCTATTCTTCCCTCGATGCCGCGCTTGCCGAAGCCTCCGGGAACCAGGATGCCGTCGAAGCCCTCGAGTTGCGACTCGTAGCTGCGGTCTGCCGGGTCGCTGGCCTCCAGACCCTCAGCCTCAACCCATGTGACTTTGAGCTTCAGGTTGTGCGCCAGAGC
>DAHXOQ010000316.1:2883-3190 GCA_027364815.1 Acidobacteriaceae bacterium
GACCGTCCCGGCCTGGGTCCGAGGATTCTTTCACCCCGAAACGCTCCGCGAGGCCCTCGCCTGGACCTTTGTTCTCCGCCGCCGGCGGCGATGGTTCTTGCTCGCGTCGCTGATGGGAATTCTCCATCACCAGCGGCCCGGATTCCTGTCTTTCCCGAGCAGCCATACCGTTCCCTATCTCCGCCTCAAGGCCTTTCCGCCCGAGAAATTCCCCGAGATGTACGAATACCGCGCACTGCGCGATCGGCTCGAAGCCAAGGTCAGGCGGGCATTCCGCCGGGTCCCGCAGCTCGACTATGCGTTAAGC
>DAHXOQ010000317.1 GCA_027364815.1 Acidobacteriaceae bacterium
GTTCAATCCCCATGTATCCCAATGACTTAACGCGCAAATCTGGAGGAAAAATGAAGAAATATCTGGCTGAACTCGTGGGCACCTTTTTCCTGGTGCTCTTTGGATGCGGCACCGCAGTTATTGCAGGTGACAAGGTCGGCATTCTCGGCATTGCGTTCGCTTTCGGATTTGGACTGATTGCAGCCGCATACGGCATTGGACCCATCTCCGGATGCCACATCAACCCCGCCGTCAGCATCGGCGTCTTCGTCGCTGGAAGAATGTCATTGAAAGACATGTTCGGATACTGGATCGGACAATTTGCCGGCGGCACCCTCGCCGCGTGGGTCCTCTCTCTGATCGTCAGCGGCGTTGCCGGAGGCTACGATATCGCTCTCAAAGGTCTCGGCCAGGATGGCTGGGGAGCCGGCTATCAAGGCGGTTACAACATCACCTCAGCCATCCTCTTTGAGTTTGTCGCCACACTGATCTTCGTCATTGTCATCCTGGGCTCAACCCAGAAAATCGCTCCCTCCGGCTTTGCCGGAATGGCCATCGGCATCACCCTCGTTGTCATTCACATCTTCGGCATTCACATCACCGGCGTCAGCGTGAACCCGGCTCGCAGCTTTGGTCCCGCTCTGTTAGTCGGTGGCACTGCACTCTCGCAACTCTGGCTCTTCCTGCTCGTCCCAAGCATCGCAGGCGCTGTCGGCGGATTGCTCTTCCGCACCAAGGCGCTGGCCGCCGAGTAGCTGAATTATCTGCCAAACTAAGTTACCAACAGGAATCAGCCAGGGAACTATCAGCCTCACTGCCAGTTCCCTGGCTGATTTAGGCTATATAAGTAACTCAGGAGAGAACCATGACCTGGCTCATGCTGCTGTTGGGATTTTTGATAGGAATTTTTTCTGGAATTGTTGGACTTGGCGGTGGAATCCTGATGGTTCCAGCCCTGGTATGGCTGGTTGGCATGTCCCAACACCGCGCTCAGGGAACATCGCTCGGCGCATTGCTCGCTCCGGTTGGCGCACTCGCCTTCTATGAGTACTACAAAAAAGGCAATGTTGATATTCGAATCGCTATCCTCCTTGCTATTGGCTTTTTCGTCGGTGGATACTTCGGCGCAAGATTTGCCCAATACATTCCCGACCTCTGGCTACGCAGAATCTTTGGCTTCTCGCTCATGGCTGTCGGCGCAAAGATGCTCTTCTTCAAATAATCTTCTGCCACTCAACTCCGCATGACACTCCAGCTAACGGCTCCCCCAGGTCCAGCACAGCGGGCCTGGGATTCAATGCACTCCGATATTCCTGCTCAATGATTTAGCACAGCCTGTCTCTCACTAATTATTTTTCGTCACAGTACATCCTTGAAAAGCAGATGTATTATGTTTCGTTGGAAACGAATCCCCATTCGCAAGAAAGGAGAACCCTCATGCAAATCATGCCTCACAATGCTCTTGTCCGGAATCGCCCCGGCATCAGCACATTCCATTTTTTCGCAGCCATCTTACTCGCCTTCACTGCGCTGAACATCGCGGCCCAAACTCCAGTTCCCGCAGCTCAAGACACTAAACCAACCGTGATGCCGCCCATGCCGGCCGCACCCTCCACCGGAAAAGCGCTTATCTGCATTTATCGAACTTATCGATTCACCGGCTCCGCAGCCCATGACCATCTTTATGTCAACGGCGTCTATCTTGCCTACCTGCACAACGACGAATATGCGTGGACCGAAGTCACTCCAGGCACCGTTGTCATCACTGGATTGCCAAAAATGTACTACGGGGGCATCATCCAATCCACCGGCGCGGCGATTAACGATGCCACAAAAAAAATCAATGAACGGGCACGCTTCGAGGCCGAAGCCGGCAAGATTTACTATTTCAAATGGACATCTGGAGCCATGGCGACGGGCATTAAAGTCACTCCCGTCAATGAGGAAACCGCTACCAAAGAAATGAAAAAACTGCATACAGCAACGCCCCCCAGCGAGAAGGACGAAGAATCAAATCAGTCAAAAGAGTCCAAAGAATCTAAATAATCGCAAAGCCATCAGCTCTCGGCTGTTAGCTCTCTCATCCGTACGTGAACCCCAGCTCCAGCGACGCGGACCTGGGATTCGATCCACTCCGCTTAAAGACGTGCCGCAAACCTGAGCCGCACATAATCCGCCGTCCACTGGCCGCTCTCATCGCGCAACACATGCGCCAGCAATGCAACTGTCTCTTTCACAACCGGCTCACGCAACTCTTCCGGCAGGGCGTCGAGTACGCCACGGCGAAAAGTCCTCAACCAACCATCCATTCCGCTCTCAGGCAGTAGCGTCGGCCTCGGAATCAACTGAATCTGCTCCACCTGAAATCCATGCCGCTGCAATCTCGCGCGATAGCTCTCAACCGACGGATAATAATTCACGCCATCCTCAAGTTTCCCCAATCCATGACGATCGAGCACGGCACGCAGCGCTACGCAGATCGCGGCAATATTTCCGTGGCCCCCGAACTCCGCGACAAATCTACCACCCGGACGCAGCACACGCCGCACCTCGCCGAGCATCGCATCGTGATTTTTCACCCAATGCAAGACGGCATTCGAAAAAACCGCGTCAAATGTATTTGATTGAAAGGGCAGCGCCTCCACATTTCCAAGCTCAGCCTGAATCCCTCGCCCACGCGCCGCAGCAACCATCGCCTCTGAGGCATCAACTCCCACAACATCCGCGCCGCCTGCGATCAACTGCGCCGTCAGTTGGCCATCTCCGCAACCAAGATCAAGGATGCACTCGCCAGTCTTTGCGGCCAGCCACTCCACCACCCCGCCAGCCAGCCCATGCACAAACGCCGCATTCGCCCCGTATTGCTGCGCATCCCACTTTTGAGTCACATGCCCTCCAAAATCAAAATTGTTGCCACTTCAAAATTACCAAGAAAACTATTGGCTATGTTCGGGCGACCCTCCGGGGCGCGGGGTTTGGTTGCTGGCTAACCCAGGATTCCCCCCTTCGCTACGCTTGGGGTTCATCCTGGGCTATTATCGATGTCCCCTCCGGGGCCAAGTCATTGCCAACGCATAAAAAATTGCTTGCAATCGAGTTTTGCAAGAGACATTTGGGGTCAGATTTGAGTCGAAAACAATTCAAAATGGCCTTAAAAATAGAGT
>DAHXOQ010000318.1 GCA_027364815.1 Acidobacteriaceae bacterium
ACATTCACGTGCGGTTTCGAACGGTCAAATTTTTCCTTCGCCATTTTCCTTGCTCCCTCTTAAATTCAATTGCTGAAAAATTTCACTGCGCTTGCTGCTACAAAATTTGCTGCTCTTCAAAAAAATCCAATCTCAGTAGTACGAGTAAATCTTTGCGTAGCGCTGGCGAAGCTTCAACTCCACCATCTCTACCAAAGCCAGAAACTTCTCTCTCGTCAAAGCCTGGTCGCTGACCGGAAGCGCCTGGTAATCAGCTTCCGTTGCTTTGCCCAGCAATCCGCGCTTCAACACATTCTCAAAATCGCGAACTTTCAACCCGGCCCGTTGCACGCGATTCAGAAATACTTCAACCTCGGCAGACGAAAACGCCGTCGAGAATTGCTTTTGTATCCGCCCGAAGCGCTCCGTGTCCGGTACCGCAATCACTGCCTGCTCAAACATGCTTCTCAGCCTCTAATACTTCTGACTTCTCCGCTCAACCCTCAAGCGGTCTGGAACTGGAGCGGGAGACGAGGATCGAACTCGCGACCAACAGCTTGGAAGGCTGTGACTCTACCACTGAGTTACTCCCGCCTATACCAAAATTCTGGAGCTGATGACCAGGATTGAACTGGTGACCTCTCCCTTACCAAGGGAGTGCTCTACCAACTGAGCTACATCAGCCCTGCTTACTCGCCTCTGCGAATCCTCTCCGCCTGACGAGCCAATACCGTGCGCAAAACAAACGTGCCAATCACAAAAAGTGGAATCCAGCGCATCTCCACCCGGTGACGCAATACCAATACCGTTCCATCACCCACCGTGAACCAGACCAATACGCCCAGCACCACATACAAAAACAATGCCACCGGATAGCGCTTGCTCATGCCTGAATCCGTTTTAGTGGAATCTTTCTTGATTGCTTCCACTCGGTCATCATCTGCGCTCACCATCTGCTTCTCGTCGCGCATCTGAATCCTCACCGCAACACAGACAAACATTCAACGCAATCGCTTCAAAACCAGTGGTGCACAGGGGAGGGTTCGAACCTCCGTAGCTCCAAAGAGCGGCAGATTTACAGTCTGCTGCCATTAACCACTCGGCCACCTGTGCACATCTCTTCAAACCTGCCCAAAACTCCCTGCCCTATCCTGGAATCTGGCAAAAATTCCGCCAAGATCTCCAGTTTTGTCGCGCGCTCCGCTCTTTCCGGAGACTTTTCCGGCAACGCCAGAGTTAACGCACCTCAGTGGGATCACCGCAGAGGACAGGCCCGGCCATTCTAAACAGGCCTAATTTTTTTACTGCCACTCGCGCCATTCTGAGCGTTTCCGCTCGTCAATCGGCCTTTCTCAAGTGGAGCTGGCGAAGGGATTTGAACCCCCGACCCTCTGATTACAAATCAGATGCTCTACCAGCTGAGCTACGCCAGCCCATCCACCCGGGAAAGCACCCGACGCGGAAGTACCCAAACCACGCGAGCTCTCAGGCACCCTTCCGCCTGATGCTTGTGGCACAGCTTTAAAGGTTAGCATAGACTGGCCTTCGCCGCAAACCAATCCGCCCTCAGAATCCTGCAAATTCAGCAACTTGAACGGAAATTCTCAAACCACACCACGAGTGAACCAATTTCAGTGCAAATCGGCCAGATTCGGAATCATTCTATCTTGAGTCCGGATTGAATCGCAGCCCTGACGACCTCATCATCTAACAAATATGACTCGCTCGGATTTTTCGGATTCACCTGAACCATCACCTGTTGACCTTTGAATTGGTCAGCCCAATGTTGTGCTTCATTCTCGATGTCAAAGTTACGCTCGTATTCGCCCGTCTCGAGATCAGGAAGTCGATAGAAATACGTCAGCACGGCAACGTAATAAACAGATGTTGGTTGGTAAAGAGAGGCTCTGCTTCTGCTCTCCTGTTCTGTATGCTCAACGACTGTCACAATATCAATTGTTGCCGGAACCATAATCCATGAACGTACTTTGAACTCAATAAATTTTCGCTTCAACAATTTCAATATATATTTAAGAGATGTTATTAATAAGCTGATTGTCGCTGTGGCAAGTATGAATAAAACCAAAGGCCGATGCAATATATCATCCATATTTCCATTCAAGTACTGCGCGACTTGATCTGTAATATTCATCTTGATTGAACTTCATTTGAGATTACCACTCAACTTTAAACAAAGCTTCTTTTCTAGCCCACCCGCATCAAGTTCACCGCCTCACCACCTCATCACAATGCATCCTCCAAAAAATCATCCCAATACGTGCAATCCCCTCTCATAATCTCCAACACGATTTCACATCGTAAAGTTCCATCCCGCTGCCATTTCGCCTTGAATCACGCCCGTTTATGCGGCTTTTTCACCGTTACATACGTACGCCCTTCAATGGAATCTGCAATCCAGAACAAACCAATTTCCAGCATTTATTGCTATTTCCAGCACTTTCCCGTCTGTATGGGCTTGTCTTGCTGGAGTCAAATCCCAGGCTGAACAGTGCAAGTCATGATGCTGAATCCGGGCGCAATCAACCCGCGGCAACCCGCATTTCTCTTGAATTTCTCTTGACATACGAACCGGAAGAGTTGAAGCTTCAAGCTGAAAAATCTCCCCCCTAAGGAACGCAGATGAAATCCACAAGAACTCTTCTTGTCCTCTCCATCCTGCTGGTGCTCTTCATAACCAGCGCTCCCGGGAAAACTCTTGCGCAGGCACCTCACAAACCGCGCATCGCCGTTCTCGATTTCGACTATGGCACCGTCCAAAGCTACGTGAACGAAATCTTCGGTCAGGATGTTGATATCGGCAAGGGCATCTCTGAACTGCTGGTCACCGATCTGGTCAACGACGGCACGTATTCGCTGGTCGAGAGGAAGGACATCGACAGGATTCTCACCGAACAAAACTTCTCAAACTCGGACCGCGCCGACCCTTCAACAGCAGCCAAACTCGGCAAGATTCTCAATGTCGATGCCATTCTCATCGGAACCATCACTGAATTCGGCAGTGAGAAAAAGGGCTTCAACACTGGCGGTATCGGCGGCGGATGGCACGGAATCGGCGGCGGCGGCATTGGCCACTCCAGCACCAAAGCCAATGTGCGCATCAACGCCCGCTTGATCGACGTGCAAA
>DAHXOQ010000319.1 GCA_027364815.1 Acidobacteriaceae bacterium
ACCAAAGCCCGCGCCGCGCTTGACGCCATGGTCAAAGCCCTCGGCGGCGACGCCTGGCTCAATCTCAAAAGCGAACGCCGCGAGGGCCGCGTCGCCGCATTCTTTCAGGGCAAACCATCCGGCATCACCAGCGAGTTTTACGAGTACCACGTCTGGCCCGATCTCGACCGCATCGTCTTCACCAAGCATCGCGACGTCGTGCAGATTTACAAAGGCAATGTGGGCACGGAGATCACCTACAAAGGCAAAGCGCCGCTCCCAGCCGAACAGGTTGAAGACTTCCTTCGCCGCCGCAACCATTCCATTGAAACCGTCGTCAAAGTCTGGCTCAAAAATCCCAACACCATCCTCCTCTACGAAGGCCAGCACCTCGCCGCGCGCCACCTCGCCGAACAAGTCACCGTCATCTCGCCTGACAACGACTCCGTCACTATCCTCATGGACATTCAGAACCACCTCCCTCTCACACGCGATTTTGAGTGGCGCGACCCGCTCTATAAAGACATGAACCGCGAAAGTGAAGAGTACGACGACTACCACACCGTCGACGGAATCCCCACTCCCTTCACCGTCACCCGTTTCAAAAACGACGACATGACGCGTCAGAATTTTTTATTCCGCGCCGCTTACAACGAGACTTTCCCGCCAGACACCTTCGACGTCGAAGCCACCAATCGCAAGATCAAAAAGTAGCTTCATCTTCCCCGCATTTATAATTGTTCAGACACAACTTGCCAGCACATTCAGCTGCGTACGGAGCGCCACGCATGACCTTTGACATTACCGAGATTCAGGGATTTCTACCCCATCGCTACCCCTTCCTGCTCATCGACCGCATCGTCGAATTCGAGCCGGGCACGCGCCTCGTCGCCATCAAAAACGTCACCATCAACGAGCCGTTCTTTCAGGGCCACTTCCCCGGCTACCCGCTCATGCCCGGCGTTCTCATTGTTGAAGCCATGGCCCAGGCCGGCGGCATGATCATGATGCACGCCCTCCCTGACCGCGACAAAAAACTCGTCGTCTTCACCGGAATCGAAGCCGCAAAATTCCGCCGCCCCGTCACCCCCGGCGCCCAGCGCCGCATCGCAGTTGAAGTCCTCTCCATGCGCACCCGCCTCGGCCGCATCAACGGCAAAGCTTTCGTCGATGGAAAACTCTGTTGCGAGGCCACGCTCGCCTGCTCCGTCGTCCCGCGCATGCGCGAGAAGGCCACGGAAAATCCGGAAATCGGAGTCATCGTCTAGTGAGCATCCACCCCAGCGCCGTCATCGCCGCAGGTGCCATCGTTCCCGCCTCCTGCTCCATCGGGCCCTTCTGCACCATCGGGCCAGAGGTCGTCCTGGGCGATGATTGCAACCTCATCTCCCACGTCGTCATCGACGGCCGCACTAAAATCGGCGCGCGCAACACTTTCTATCCCTTCAGCTCCATCGGCGTTGCACCGCAAGACCTCAAGTATCACGGCGAACCCACACTCACAACCATTGGCGACGACAACACCATCCGCGAGTGTGTCACCATCAGCCGAGGCACTGAAAAGGGCGGCGGCCACACCACCCTCGGCCGCAATTGCCTGCTCATGGCCTACGCCCACATCGGTCACGATTGCCATGTCGGCCACCAGGTCATCCTCGCCAACTCCGCCACCCTCGCCGGCCACGTCATCATTGAAGATTTCGCTACCGTCGGCGCCTTCTGCCCCGTCCACCAATTCTGCAACGTCGGCCGCTACGCATACATCGGCGGAGGAACCATCGTCACCCAGGACGTTCTCCCCTTCTCGCTCACCAGCGCCCACCGCGAAAACAAAGCCTTCCGCCTTCTCCTCGCCGCCAAGCTCAACACCACCCAGGCCCTCGAAGCCATCACCCAGCTCGAAGGCGAAGACGCCGCCGAGCTCGCCACTTTCATCTCCAAATCCACCCGCGGAGTAATCAAGTAAGATTTAGATAGGCAGTTTGCGGATAAAGGAGTAAGAGATGCCTACGATTAGCCATTTCTTCGGAATTTTTATTCGCATGTATTTCAATGGCCACCCTCCACCACATTTTCATGCAATTTATAATGACTTTCAGGCCGTGATTAACATCGAGAAGAACGAGGTGATTGAGGGATTTCTTCCTCAACGTGCTTTGAATCTTGTCATTGAATGGACACAAATTCACCGGACAGAATTGCTTGCTGATTAGGAACTTTGTAACAGCAAGCAACAGCCTTTCAAAATAGCGCCTTTGGAGTAAACCATGAATTGGGACGTTGTCTCCGTAAACCCGCTCTCCACCAGCGAACTCGCCGTGCGTTTCGCCGACGGGACTGAAGGCAAAGTACGCTTTGAACCAACTCATCTGAACGGAGTCTTTGAAGCCCTTCGCACCCCTGAGATTTTTCGCCAGGTTCGCGTCGAATCAGGTGTAGTCACCTGGCCCGGTGAAATTGACCTTGCTCCCGATGCTATGTACCAGGAGATTCGTCGCGCCGGCGTCTGGATTTTGAGTTAATACGAGTTCATTGATGCAAATAATGATGGGGAAGTACGCATGAAACTCGGTCTCATCGCCGGCAATGGTCGCTTCCCTTTCCTTCTCCTCGATTCCGCGCGCGCCCAGAACGTTGAAGTCGTCGTCGCCGCCATCCGCGAAGAAACCGACGAAGAAATCAACCGCCGCGTCGCTGAAGACCCCGGCATCTCGGTCGAATGGCTCTCCCTCGGCGAACTCTCCCGCCTCATCGAATACTTCCAGCGCCAAGGCGTCACCCGCGCCGTCATGGCCGGTCAGGTCAAGCACAAGCAAATCTTCTCCTCCATCCGTCCCGACTGGCGTCTCGCCAAGCTTCTGCTGAATCTGCGCACGCGAAACACGGACATGCTGCTGGGCGCGATCGCCAGCGTCCTCGCCGACGAAGGCATCGAGCTCATCAGCTCCACCACCTACCTCACCCCGCTCCTCGCCGAACCGGGCCTCCTCACACAGCGCGCTCCCGACGAAGAAGAGCAGAAGAACATCGACTACGGCCTCTCCGTCGCCCGCGGTGTCGCCGCATTCGACATCGGCCAAACCGTCGTCGTCGCCGCCCCGG
>DAHXOQ010000031.1 GCA_027364815.1 Acidobacteriaceae bacterium
GCTTTACACTGGGGCACAATTTGTGACTGCATCGACGCCGCGCCAAGGCGTTGAACTGACGATCAAATCGCCGGTAGGGACACTCGGAGGCTTTGTCAACACGAACGACACGGCGCTGGGCGGCGGAGCAGGAATTAATTTTCATCAGCAGATTGAAGGTGCAAGCTACGATGCACCGCTGCCGAAGTGGGCGGCGCTGCGCTTTATGTGGCTGAACGCCAGCGACACAGGCGCGCCAACTACGGTTGGTTACGATTCGCAGGGCAATCCAATTATTCTGCCCAACCCAATCGCGCCGCAATCGTCAGGCGATGTCATTGGCGGATTGCTGAAAATCAACTTCAATAAAAAGTGGCAGTGGACGAGTGAGTACGCGATCAGCTACTTCAATCCCAACTCCGCTGACCCTACATCAAAACGCGAGTTTGGACGCGCTTGGCGCACCGGAGTCACCGGGCAGATCAACAAACTCAAGACCAGCTTCTTTTATCGCGAAGAGAGTTCTAACTTCGGCAACCCGGCGAACCCGAGCCTCACGGAATCGAGCCAACCCAATCTGCGCGGCGCGAATGCGAACGTAAACGACGCAACCAAGCTGGGGAATTTCGGCATCACTTATGCGTTCCTCGATAATAATGCTCACCCCACCACGCTGGACGAAGTACTAATGAACAGCTTCAACGAAACCTGGAGCAAAGCACTCGGCAAAAAAGCCAACGTCTCACTGGATGCCCGGCAGACATTCACCACAACGGGATCTGTTCCCACCGCGTTGATCGGTCAGCCTCCAGAGGTTTCAGGCGCCGTGGATTCGCGAGACCTCAGCGTGAATTTTAAAGTCAGTCGCAAGATTTCAAATACAACGCTGAGCTTTGCCGCTTCACGCGATTGGTTCCGCGACAATCTGACTCCGACGAATGACACCATCACTTCATCGATCAATGCGGGCGCCAATCTTGCGAACCCAAAGAGCTTTTTCAAACTGAGCGCGCAGTTCAACGCCAACTGGGTATCAGCTGACGGCTTAACGACGGGCAACAGTTCGACCTACACGGTTTACGCGCAACCCTCATTCAACTGGAAACATCCGGCTGTGCAGGTAGCTCCGCTGCTTACAGTTTCGAAAGCGCGTACCGTGCTGTCATCGGGAACTGCAACCAGCGACACGCTAACGGGACAGTATGGTGGACGCGTCAGCTGGACAATGCCGGGCAAGTGGAAATTCAGCACCATCAGCGCGCAGGGCAGTTACAACCAGAACAAGGATTACGTTGCGCAGGTTGAGCAGGACACAACTCAATTGCTGGTTCTGTGGACAATTACCTGGAAACACAAAAAGACTTTTTAAATGAGCAAACGTATGCGGGAGCGATTGACAACCCGGAATTTTCTTTTGGCGTTGCTGCTGATTGCGGCGATTGCGGGGAGCGTCGCTCGTAATGCGGAAGCTCAAGCCAAGCCGAAGCGCACTATTGCACAGCCTGTTGCTGAGCCAGCTACAAAATTCTCAAGTCCCATTGCCAATAATTTTTCACCCACACAAGCCGCCACCGGATCCACGGTCACCATCACATTCAACGGAGCCAATTTTGTTGCACGGGCGCTGAGTCTCACCTTCGAACCTTCAGAGGGAATCTCAGTGAGCAGACTCACTGTTGTCTCGCCGCTCGAGATTACGGCGCAACTGAACATCTCGCCTACAGCGCAAACCGGCGAGCGCCAGGTGAACCTTGTTGATGCGGATCGCAATCTGCGCATCGCAACTGCCTTCACTGTTACCGAGCCGAAATCGCAACCGACTAACTGCGCAACGGGACTCACCCCGGCTGGAAATTGCGGAGTCATACCGGCACTGCGCAGCTTTACTCCGCTGCAGGGAACGCAGGGAACAAGTGTACTGCTGACGCTGAACGGAGCCAATCTTGCAGCGCCATCAACGCTTCAATTCCCGCCGTCGAGCGGCCTCACGGTCACTTCAACACGCGTACTCAGCCCCACGCAGATTCAAGCTCAGGTTGTTATTGCTCCCAATGCTTCACTCGGCGCGCGCAGCGTTTCCATCATCACGGAGAAGCAGACGCGACTGACTGCGAGCAACACATTCACCGTCGTCTCTCCCGCAGTGCAGACCAAGCCGATGCAGATTCTGCAAGTTGTGCCGAACCAAATTACAGCGGGCAGCGATAACGTCGACCTTACGCTCATCGGCACTAATTTTGTGCCCGGCACACAGGTTGTATTCACGATTGGCGCAGGAGTTCCTGCTGCAGTTTTCGCCAATGGACCGGCACGCTATGTTGACAGCACGGAGATGCACGTAAGCGTGAACGCACTCTCCTCAGCACTGCCAGGTGGGCGCGACATTACACTTCAACCGCCGGGCACTTCAACCTCGTTGATCCAAATGCAGATGCGCGAAAGACAGACTACAGGCGGAGCAACGGGTCAGCCGGGCGGAACGCTCGCAGTGGTTGGCAAGGGAATGTTGAATGTTGTTGCGGCGCCGCAAACCGGGCCGCCAACACAACTCAAGCTTGTTCCTGTCACCGTCCAGAAATTTGTTCAAGGCACCATCGTGCTTGATGCGCCTCTTGGCCCTTCGAATCAAAGCGACGGCGATTTTACCTACACCGCGCCACCGGTACTCAACGACGAATCGGTTTTCAAATGGCACGAGCAGAATCCCGGGCTTGCTGATTATTACGAGCTGCGCATCTACGGCCGCGATGGCCGCACACGCATCCTCACGCAGAAAATTACCGGTGTGCACGAACTAGCTTTGGGCGCGCCTAACGGCTTCATCACGATCGTTCCAACCTACTACCGCCCCGATATCAACTTTCTGAAGCAAGCGCTTGCTCCGCATCTCACGCTACCTGGCTTCGTAAATGCGGACACTGGCCTGCCTGCGGACCAGCTCAGCGGCTTGCTGCAACAAGGCGATCTGGAGTGGGAGATTGCGGGATTTCATACATACAACACCAACGGCGTGAGCAATCAGGCGCAACCCATCAATGGAAAAACTTCAGTCAATACACAATCTCACGTTCAGCTGACGAGCGGGCAGACGCAATCGTCCAGCTCTACTGTCGACCTTCAAGTTGAAATCTCCGACCGCTGGCCGCTCAAGGCGCCAGCCGCACCGACGGGACTCGCATGCAGTGGTGGAACGACGAGCGGCAATCTCAACGTTCAAAATTTTTCCAGAACGAATAATGATCCGAATGATTACATGGGCGATCTCTTCGGACTCGGCGGCACAATCGATCTCTCGCGCTCTCCGTATCATTTGGATTTCACTTTCCAGACTTATGTGCCTGCGGGCTCAACCTGCGGCAGTAAATGCGTGGTGAAAGATATTGCCGCTGTCGATTTCTCGAATGTCTACGTTGACTGGGGCGATGGAAACGTAGAGTCACTCGCTGCGCCGCCCGCGACAGCAAACTCAAATAGTTGGGATCAGAGCTTGCCACTCGCACTACCTACAAACAACACAACGCCGATGCACCATAGCTATCAAACTATGGGCACATTCTACATTCGAGTCTTCCAACTCTCGAATGACGACCTGCAGAAAGTCAATGTCAACACAGTGACAGCAACAGTTGACGGCGCAAACACGCCTTACCTGCAAGCAGCGATGCTGACGAAGATGAGCTCGAACGGCAGCATTGCGAAAGGCAATCTGACATTAACCGGCGTTCAATCGAATATGCATGAGCTGCTGAGTGGCGGCAATTCAGGCAACACCGCAGCCTCGCAGGCTGCAAGCGATGCTTACATGCTTTACTGCAAGCAGGTAAACATTACACCGATAGAAGATCTTGTCGCTGATGGTCCGCTACACCTTATTTCAATCTCCGATCCTGATTTTGGCTCGTACAATGTTTTGCAAGCGAAGCAGGCGCCGGTTTTGATGAATGGTGGCGATCGCTTCCAGATGGACGCTCAACATGCGCAGTCGCAACAGACCGCGCCGATCAAGGAAGAACCTGGCGCACGTTTCAATGGACCGAATCAACCCGTTGGGCCAGCCGCAGCCGTCTGCAGCACTTGCGATAACGGCATGGATGCAACCACGACGATCAAGTATTACGGTCGCGGTCCTGCGCTTGTTACCTGGCTGGTCGATGGCGTGCCATCACAACAGAATGTTAATCTCGGCCCGTCGCCGAAACGCATGAATCTCACGCGTCAGGGTTACACGGCGACATTCAGTAACGGCAACTTGCTCATCATGCCCACGCCTGAGCCGCCTATTATCGACGGATACAGCAGGCCAATCTACTCGCCGACATTGAACCTGCAGCCGCTTGGCAACCACAGCGTTTTTGTAGAGGCAGACGTACTTCCACAACCAACCATGCCCAGCCTGACGATTCCTGTGAATCGCGCGTTGGGTTCATTGGTTCCATCGTCATTCAATGTTGATTCGTCCGGAAGCAGTACTACAAAATCAACGGGACCGAATCTCAGTGAAGCGCAGACACTACTTAAAACACTCTCAACTCCAGCAGGCAGCAATCTGCCGCCGCTCAAGATAGGCATTCTCTCGTCTTCGAATAAACCTGTCGGCGGGCTCAATGCGGTGCAGTATGTTAATGGCGCACTCACGCAGACAATCGCACAACTGACGAATCCGCAACCCGATTCTCACGTCGCATCGAATACAAAAATTTACGACGTTATTGCATCTGATCCCAAGCAGCCCTGCACTTTCCTTTTCCCAGTTCAAAGTGGCGGCGCCTTTGTGATCAGCGGGCTGCAAAATCATGTGACGCAGCAGAATGGCATCTACAACGGGAGGGGTAATTTGATTGTGTATATGGCCAACGCATCGAGCCAGGGCTACGATCAATACACACCAATCCCTATACAAATTACGAATTGGAGCGTTCCCGATGGACTCCACGTTCAAGCCGGCTCCATCAATGTCTCGCCAAATCTTTCTCTTGCGCAAACCGTCCCGGGCGTGACGGGAGCCATTGTGAATCTCAGCGGCAAAGCAGGCCAGCAACTCAACGCCACGCTGAACCTGACTCTTGCGGATAGTTCGCTGCGCATCGCAAGCACTGACCTTCCCACGCAATGGAATGGCGTGGTAGCGGAGCTTCACTCGAACGGCGATTGGTCAAAGGATGGACTCACACTGCCAACTTCGCTGATCGGTTACAGCAACTTCACGATGCAATCAAACGTGACCCGTATCGACCTCAGCCACAACACGGGAGATGCTGCAAATTACATCTGCGGTAACCTCCAGGGCGGCGATTGGGTGGGTGTTCGTTTTCCGTCACTCACAATCACGCCATATACATTCGATCTTGTATCAGGCACGTCACTGCAGCAGATTGTTCAGGATTGGGGTATTGTTGGGAGCGGACTCTGCGGATCATTGTCGACCAAGCCATACACTGCGCAGTTAGGCCTGGGTACAGTTCACTTCGATAACCTCAAGGCGACTGCATTCAGCGGAACATTCACTGCTAACTACATCAACATGGACATTCATGTTCCCTGGCTCAATGCAGACCTCACGGGTAGTGCAACGCTCCTATCCGGCGGTGGCAAACAAGCTTCCATCAGCTTCCCGCTTACTAGTCCATCGGTAACAAAAACATTTGAAAATTTCGGATTTACCGCTTCGAACCTGAAATTTATTTCCGAACCTTTTGGATGGGCCGTGCAAACTAACACGACGTTCAACTTCACTGGCGGTAACACTCAGTTTGCCACTTTCAATCAGATCTTTTTCTTCGGCATGGATGGTCGCGGCTACTTCCCGCAAGGCGCACTCACAAAAACAATTTCGCTGGGCGGAAGTTCGCACCTGAACAAAACGCCCGTCGATCTGAGCACTGTCCAACTGAACGCACCTTCATCCGGCGAGCAAGTTTTGGCCGCACTCTTCAACACGAATGTTCACCTCTCTGAGGTGATGCCTGCTCAATCCGTGCAGGTAAATTATTCAGTCAGCCAAAGCGGCACAAACTATACAACCACTGGACCGACATTTACTCCGTTCACAATTGACGTTCCTTTTCCACCCGGCTCGACAAGCCCGAGCGCCGAGGCAAAAATTCATCCCGTCTACGCACCGGGCAGCGGCCAGGGCAGCACAGCAAACGACGTCATCTCCGGATCTGTTGATCTCTCTGAGCTTGGCGGGCCTCCGATCACAGGAGAGTTTAGGCTCGGATACATGGGCGGCCACGATTACTGGCTCACGCGCATCAGCTATCCGTTGGGACCTGAAGGCATTCCGATCATCAGCGTTCCTCCGGTAATGAATCTTTATCGAGTGCAGGGTGGACTCGGCCACAACTTTCCTATCAGCGCTTTTGCAGATCAGGGATCCATCAATAACGAAACACCCGTCATCGATAACTCATTCGAGTTCATGGCAGGCGTGCGTTTAGGCATGCCCGATCAGTTTACTTATACTCTCGATGGCAATCTTACGATTAAAGCCGGCGGGCAGAATTCAGGCGCGCGACTCGACTTCCACTCCTGGCTGCTGAGGCCGCCGGACAATGGCAATGGTGACTTCATAGGCTACCTGCAATTTGCCGGCGGAAACTTTGACGCACGCATCTGGGGTCAGATGAATCTGCTCGGTGGCGTCTACACAGTTGGACTCGGCAGTAGCGCTACGGACGCCGCGGTTGATCTTCACTTCGGGCCGAGCGCGCCGTGGCACATTGACGCGGGAAAACAAAATGGTCCGCGCATCAGCGGTTCATTCTTCGGCGTCTCGTCAAATATGTACTTCATGCTCTCCGATGCCGGGCTTTCACTCGGCGGTGGCGAGGGCATCAACCTTACTGCAGGAAGCGACTCATCGATCTCGGCGTATGTGCGCGGCAATATTGACATCGGCGTCACAATCACTCCGCAGCCGCACATCAGCGGAGATTTCTCAGCCAGTGTCTCGGCCGGCGCTTGCGTGGATAATTATTGCGTCAATGCCGGAGTTTCAGCGCAGATTCACGCCGAAGCTCTACCTATTGACCTCAATGCAACTGCAACTCTCGGTTTGCCGTTTGGCGCATCAGTTACCATTTCAGTTCACCTTTAACTCTGGCCGAAGCAATTTTCGGTCTGCAAATTTGGTTTGCACATGTTTAGTAAAAAGCAAATTTTGCTGATTTTTTCAGTCGCGCTCATACTTCCGTGCGCCACATTCCTAATGCGCTCGCAAGAGGGTAGTCGCGCGATTCTCGCTGTTTCCGACGGCAAAGGCGGGATCACATTGCTATGGATTCCACCAGCCAGTCAATGGCCAGCGGGTGGATGGTCGCTCGCGGATTCAAATGGAAAAATTTTGAATCCGCACATCACCGCCGCAGATCCCACCGCGCTTGAATCTCTTTCCGTCGAAGACGCCGACGCCATTCGCCGACTCCCCGAAGCATTTTCAAAATCGCAGCCCGCCAACAGACTCAAGCAACTATATGGCATCATCGTCTTGCGCGCATTGAGCGATCCTGCTTACGCGCGTGGATTAGGGCTCAACGTAACGGTACGCAATGAGCAGCCGGGTGCGCGCAGCTACATTGCGACTGCACTCGGCGCTGACGGCAAACCCAACGGACTCACACTGCGCAGCGCGCCGATTGACGCGTCTATCGCCACGCCGCTTCCTGCTTCACCCGATGGTCTCCACGTTCAATCCAGCCTCACGGGTGTCGCAATTGGCTGGAATCCTCCAGCGAATTCGAACCCGGCGATACCGGTCATCGCTTACACGATAGAGCGCGATGGCGGTGGCCAGAATAATTCTGCCGTCAATGCCAAGCCAATAGTTCCCGGACTGCAATGGAATGCGAAGATTCCACTCGTCGTCGATCACAACGCGCCGCCCAACCAGATGCTCACGTACCGCGTTTATGCGTTGGATGCATTTGGTCGACGCAGCGCGCCCGCGTCCATCCACTATTTCTTCCCCGACTTTGCAGCGCTTGAGCCGCCACATCCTGTTCTTGCGCAATCGACACCTGGCAAAATCACGCTGACTTGGCCCGTTGTTATCCAGGCAAATCGCGCCGGCTTCATCGTCGAGCGTTCGCATCTTTTCGACGGTCCCTACGAATCGCTGACTGCGGAATCACTTCCTCCGGAGACTGCGCAATTTGAAGACGCGAATCTTCAGCCTGGAACCGTCTACTACTATCGCGTACGCGCCGTGAACTCGCGCGGCGATCTCGGTACCCCTTCAGCGCCGGCTTCTGTACAGGCGCGTTCACTCGCTCCGCCGCCAGCGGTTCAAGGGCTTGCGGCCAACCAAGGGCAGACGCGCATTCGCCTCACCTGGACTCCAGTGCCTGCGCTGATCGCCGGGTACTTCGTTGAACGCCGCGTGACGACAGGTGCGAATGCGAATGAGCCGTGGGTACGTCTCAACGCGCATCTGACACCCGAGCCGCTCTACGACGACCTCATTGGCCAAGCTTCTGCGGTCACGATGGAGTATCGCGTCCTCGCTGTCGCTAACGATTCAATTGAAGGTTTACCGAGCACAACTGTCCGCGTCACGCTGCCGGATATTTCCATTCCTGAACAGCCTTCGATCATCGGCACAAGCGGTGCAAATGGAAAAGCCCAGATCGACTTCACTCCCGCGCCTCCGCTCGAGCGCATTGCAAACTTTCTAGTTCTGCGATGTGGAAATGAGAAAGATCCTGGTGTGGTGATCGGCGATCCGCTCCCAGCGACAGCGCGGCAGTTCACTGACCTCTACGTCAGCGCTGGCGAGAGCTACTTCTATCGGCTGGTTGCAGTCGGCAAAAATGGCTACCGCAGTGATCCAACGAGCGCTGGTGTAATTCGCGTAGGCGCGCCGCAAATTGCAGCGCCAGCTACTCCCACTGCAGCTTACGCCGCCTCTCCATTCCCGCACGTCACGCTTACTTTTGCGGCGCCGACAGCGGGCCTTGCGATCATCGTCGAGAGGCAACAGCAGAATGGCATAGCATGGACGCGCATTGCTGGACCCCTCACTACGAACACGGCGATAGATTTCAACATGCCAGCAAGCGGTCAGCTCAGTTATCGCATCACTTACCAATCGTCCAATGGAACACTTGGGCCGGCAAGTGCGGTTGTTCAAGCTATAGTTCCTGCGCATAAGTAATTTTTCGTTTTTGGCGCAAGAAAAGAGGGCACGGCATTTACCGCGCCCTCTTTGAAATTCAATACTAGATTGTTGGCGAATCATCCCCTAACAATGCTTCACGCACAATCTTAATTGGCGGAGTTCCCTGCTTCAGGAAATCGTCGTGGAATTTCTCGAGCGAGAAAGCCGCGCCTTGTTTCTTTTTCAAATCCTCGCGCAACTTCATAATTTCAAGTTTGCCAAGAGTGTAGTAAAGGTTCGTCGGGTCACTGGTTCCGCGCTTGGTCTCCACCATCGCCGTCTCTTTTGATTGGAAACCCTCCTTCTGATAGAAGGCCACAGCCTCGTCGAAGCTCATATTGCCCATGTGCATTTGCATACCGGTCACAAAGCGCGCATCGCGGAGCAACGCATCCTGAAGTTGGCCAAGCCGCAACAACTTGGCTTCGCGCGCATCCTTTGCACCTGCGCCCGGTTGACCGTAGCCTTCGTCGAGCATCATCTGCTCGCAGTAGTGCGCCCATCCCTCAATGTAGGTATTTGCGCCGAAGATTTTTCTCACGCGGCTCGGTGCCTGAGGCAGCCAGAGAAATTGAACGTAGTGGCCTGGATAAGCCTCGTGAACCGCCGTAGAAACAACCGTGCCAATGTTGAATGAGTGCATGTAGCCCTCAACTTGTGCAGGCGTCAAGCTCGGATCCGGCAGCGTAACGTTGAAGTAGGCCTCGGTTGCATGAGCTTCAAAAGGTCCCGGCGTATCCATGCTGGCAAAGGTTGTGGCGCGCATAAAAGGCGGCGTCTCCTCGACTATCGGGCGCACATCAGAGGGGATGGTCACAATACGATGCGAGCGAATGAAGCTTACCAATCCATCAAAGGTTGCTGTAAAGCTGTTTAGCAGTTGGTCAGGTGCGGGATGCATTGCCCCTAATTCCTCGAGCACAGCGCGCGGATCTTTGGTCGGCTCAATCTCTTTGGCCAGCGCGTTGAAGCGGTCTTGATTGTTTTTTAGATCTGAGCGGCCAATTTCAAGGAGCTTGTCGAGCGGGATATCGACCATCTCGTCGTAGTCGAGCTTTTTTCTGAAGGTATCTGCGCCAATGCGGAAATCTCCATTCGAGCGCGGCAACAAATCCTTCTGCAGCCAATTTTGATAGCTCTTGAGCGCGGTTATCACGGCTGCATTCGATTCTTCGAACTGAGCTTTTAGCGCGGGGTCAGTTGCTTCCTTGAAGGCAGCCGGCACGTCATTCATAAAGAAGCTCACCAGGCCGGGTAGTTGTTCAATCGCAATCTCGGTGTAGATGCGTGGAGGATTTTTCAAATTCACGCGCGCCTGATCGAGCCGCGATGGCATCAGTTTCTCACGCGCAATCAGCGAACGCAGCCGGTCATCGGGCGAGGCAAACTTGCGCTCCATAATCGTGAAAGCCGAGTTCGTGATTCCGCTCGAATAAATATCCGCGTTTTTCTCCCAAGGGCGAATCACTTCTAACGTCAGCAACGTGGAGTGAATATAGGAAAGCAGCATTTCGCGATCGCCACGCGAGACTTGGTCAAGAGCCGAAGAATCTCCGTGAATCTCCATAAAAATCTTTTCGTACTTCTTCAGCGCGGCGATCAATTCTGTGCGGCTCGTCTCGGAGTAGTCTTCCAACTGCCCATCGTACTGGTGATAGCCAAGCACGGTCGCATTGGTTGGCCCTGACGGTAGATAGACTTGATCAATGAATGCATCGGATGCAATTTGCAGCTTCTGCTTCCAAGATTCAACTTGTGCCTGCGCTGTATTCATACCCGCCATCACGACTCCCATCAGACACACTACTGCGAATTTCTTCATCATTCACTCCTGAAATTTTTGAATATCAAACCGCAACTGGCGATAAACTTGCCAACAAATCTCTCAATTCAAGCAAAATCTCATTCGGACGCGTAGTCTGCAAAGGATACTTGAAGACCCCCTGTGGAGTGAACTGCGCACCACGCTTGGAGTGACGTTTGACGACCCGCATCAATTGCCCGGGATCAACGACTGCCTTGTCTGTAAACTTCAGTTGCAACTCGCTGCGTTTACGATCAACCTGCGCAATGCCCAACCGCTCGCACTCAAGCCGTAACTCTGCTGCTTCCAGCAGAAAGACTGTTGCGTCAGGGGGCGGGCCGTAACGATCTTCCAGCTCCGCACGCAACTCGCTAACCTGTGCCGCGTCAGCTGCGCCGGCAATCTTCTTGTAGAGCCGCAGACGCTGGTTCTCTTCTTCCACGTAGCTCTCGTCGATGCGCAGCGGAATTCCAAGATTCAATTGCGCGGAAATCTGCTCGCCCTTGGACTCGCCCTTGAGCGACTTCACCGCTTCTTCGAGCATCGTGGTGTAAAGTTCAAATCCGACTGACTCAATGTGCCCACTCTGCTGACCACCGAGAAGATTGCCGGCGCCGCGCAACTCGAGATCCAGTGCTGCAATTTTAAAGCCCGCACCGAGATCGCTGAACTCCTTGAGCGCAGCTAATCTTCTGCGCGCAATCTCGGTTAGTTCTTTCTCTGATGGGATAAGGAGATAGGCGTAAGCGCGGCGATTCGACCGGCCAACGCGTCCACGCAACTGGTAGAGCTCGCTCAAGCCATGACGGTCAGCACGATTGATGATGATGGTGTTGGCGAGCGCAATATCGAGGCCATTTTCGATGATGCTTGTTGCCACCAGCACATCGTACTCATGGCGCATGAAGGCAAGCATCACCCGCTCCAGCTCCACCTCGCCCATTTGTCCATGGCCTACGGCGACGCGCGCGCCCGGTACAAGCTCTTGTATACGAGCGGCAATCTCGAAGATCGACTCCACTCGATTGTGTACAAAGTAAACCTGGCCGCCTCGTTCAAGCTCCACTTCAATGGCAGAGCGCACAATCTTCTCGTCGTATTTTGCGACGACGGTTTGAATCGCCATGCGATCTTTGGGTGGGGTCTCGATGATGCTCATATCGCGCAGGCCGACCATAGACATGTGCAGTGTACGCGGTATCGGAGTCGCGCTCATCGCCAGAACGTCGATCTCTTTACGCATTTGCTTGAGCCGCTCTTTGTGACGCACACCGAAGCGTTGCTCTTCGTCGACGACGAGCAAGCCCAGATCTTGAAATTTCAAATCTTTTGAAAGCAAGCGGTGCGTGCCAATCAGCACATCGACCTTGCCGGCCTCGACGCGCTCTACAATTTCTTTTTGCTCTTTCGCAGTTCTGAAGCGCGAGAGCATCTCGACAGTAATCGGAAATTGCGAGAAGCGTTTTTTAAAACTCTCAAAGTGCTGGAAGCAGAGCACGGTTGTCGGCGTCAGGATTGCGACCTGCTTGCCATCCTGCACGGCTTTGAAGGCTGCGCGCATGGCGACTTCAGTTTTTCCGTAGCCCACATCACCGCAGAGCAGGCGGTCCATCGGCTGCTCGGATTCCATGTCGCGCTTGATGTCTTCAACCGCGCGCAACTGATCGTCAGTCTCGTTGAAGTCGAAGGCTTCTTCAAACTCGCGCTGAAATTCGTTGTCGGCGGAGAAGGCGACGCCGCGCGCGGCCTGGCGTTCGGCGTAAAGCTTGATCAGCTCATCGGCCATATCCTCCATGGCTTTTTTCACGCGCGCTTTTGTCTTGGTCCACTGCTGCGAACCGAGTCGATTCAGAACCGGCGCGGGGCCTGTTTCAGTGGAGCGGTATTTCTGAATCAGGTCGAGTCGCGTGAGCGGGACGTACAACTTGGCCTGCTCGGCGAATTCGAGAATCATGAACTCGACGATCATACCATCCTGTTCAATCTCACGCAAGCCGATGTATTGCGCGATTCCGTGCTCAACATGGACTACGTAATCGCCAACTGCAAGATCGCGAAAATCAGAGACGAAGGCCGCTGTCTTTGAGCGCCGCTTCTCATACTTCGCCGTCACGTCCACATCGTCGGAGAAATCATTCGCGCCGAAGATGGTCAGGCTTGAGTAAGGAAAACTCACGCCTGTCGGCAGTGGCGTACGTGCAATCACAGGCACACGCATGTCGCCGGCCATGTAACTGGCCTCGTCGAGCACATGCTCTCCAGGATGTGCGACGCGACTGCCGAGCCGGTAAGGAATCTGATACTCGCGCATCAGTGTTGCGAGCCGCTCGAGTTCGCCTTGATTTGGCACGGCTAAAACGATGCGCTCTTCATTCGCCGTCAACGCGCGCAGTTGCTCAATCAATGCGGGAATGGAGCCGTGAAAGCGCGGAGTGGGGCGGGAGAGAAATTCAATCTCGCCGAGGGTCTTGTCGTCATCAAGAACATCGATGACGCCGAGTTGATCGAGATCGAGGCCTGCGTGACTTTCAAGAGTGGCTTGCAAAATTTCGGGACGCAGGTAGATGTCCTCGGGGCGAATCAGCTCACCAATGCTCGCACGCTCATGACGCTGCTCCACTTTGTTCCACCAGCGATCAATCTGGTTGCGCACCATGGCCGGCTCTTCAACAAACAAGAGACTGCGCGGCAAAAGCGAGAGCAAATTGCGTTTGGCACCGGCGACACCGGCGAAAAATTCCCAGCCGGGAAAGACGCTCACACCGCCGGCAGCAATGCGACTGGCGAGATCAGCCTCTTCCTCATCAGTAGCCGCGCGCTCACCACTCAGCCGCGCATTCACACTGGCCAGCAACTGCTCCGTTACAGGCGTTTCGGTGAGGGGTAGAAGCACCGCCTCATCCTGACCGGCTTGCGAACGCTGCGTCTCGGGATCGAATCGTCGGATGCGCTCAATTTCATCGCCGAGGAACTCGACTCGCACAGGTCGCTCCGCTTCAGGCGAGTAGACGTCGAGAATTCCTCCACGCCGCGTGTACTGCCCCGGCATCTCGACGAGATCAGCATGCGTGTAACCGACGCTGCCGAGATGCGAGATGAGTACTTCAACGTCAACCTCTTCGCCGCGCTTGAGAACCACCGTCAGACCGGCGTAGTAATCGCGCTCAAAGAGCTTCAGTGCGGCAGATTCAACAGGCGCAATCAAAATCGAAACCCCGCCCGTTGCCAGCTTCCACAAAGCAGAGGCGCGCAGCTCCTGCACCTCGGGGTGTGGGGAGAGATTTTCAAAAGGGAGAACATCATGCGCAGGAAAACGCACCACGCGAGATGGATCAATGGCGCCAGTTAACTCGCATCCTGCGCGTACCAGCGGCTCAAGCGCTTCGGCGGCCTTGTTGTCCGCAACAATGACGATGACCGGATGCTGGGCCGCGCGCGCAAAGAGCGGAATCATGAGCGCACGAGCCATCGCCGTCAATCCGGAGACACGTCTGCGCCCGCGCGCTAGCGAAAGATGCCTACGCACGCGATCAAAAGCTTCAGACTGCTCCAACTCCGCAAAAATTTCGCGGACAAAGGGGAGGATCATGCTGTCTTCAGTTTATCAATCACGGCTGATATGTGTTTTGTATAGAGACTCTGCGGAAAGCAATCGCTAGTGCGGTCTTCCCGGCAAAATGTAATGCTCTTCGCAGCGCGGCTCATAACTGTCGCCGGGAACTTTGATGGGGCTGGAAAAAGGCGCGGGCTGGCCTTCAATCAAACGCTGCGAGTAAAGTGCGCGCGCGCCGCAACGGCAGTAGGCCATGCACTCGGTGACGCTGCCGCCGTAGGTGCTGACGAGCCAATTCAGGTGCAACATCTCGCCGAAAGGCATGGCGCGGAAATCCAGATCAAGCCCGGCGACGAGCACGTCGTGATTTGCGTCGAGCAGATATTTTGTGAAGACAAAAAGCTCGTCAACGAATTGCCCCTCGTCAATGGCAACACATTCAATGCGCTTGCCAATCTGCTGCTCACGCTCGGCGATAATGTCGAGCACCTCCCAGGGATTGGTGGAGTTGAACTCTGTCGCGCTCATTTTTACGTGGCTCTTGAGGTTGCGGCTCTCGATCAAGCCCGGCGCGCTTTTGGTGTCGTCGCTCGGCTTCAAAACCAATACGTATTGCCCTGCATACTCGCGGCGCATCTCGGCACGACGCAGCAACTCCGCTGTCTTGTTGCTGCGCATCGGCCCCATCATCAACTCCAAACGTCCCGCCATCCCAGCTCCCTCAGTTCCCTTTACTCCGACTAACCGCGAATAGACCATCCTGTGTTTACTCCCCGCCCAGCGCCTTGGTAAACGCGTAGAAAAAGTCGAGCGACTTCCAGTACGAGTCTATGGGCAAACGCTCGTCCTGACCATGCGCGCGCACGTCGCTGCGTTCCAGCGCAATCGCAGAGTAACCATAGCTTGGTATGCCGGCCATTGCAAAGTAGATTGAATCACTCGCGCCGTTTTCCATCTCCGGCGTCACCGGAATCCCGGGCCAGATTGCGTGCGTAATGCGTGTCAACGGCTCAAAGACCTCAGGCAGCGGCGCGGGGGGAACAATTGCCTTCCGATCAGCGCCCTTGGCTGAGCTGACTCCCGAATCCGAAATGAATTCGATGGTCAAGCCAGGATCATTGAAGAGCGCAATCAACTGCTGGCGAATTTCTTCTGGTGAGTGGCCGGGAAAGATGCGGCAATTCACGTTCGCTTGTGCCATCTGCGGCAGCGCATTCGGCGCGTGACCACCCTTGAGCATCGTCGGCACACACGTGGTGCGGAAATTCGAGTTGAAGGCAGGGTCGTTGCTCAAGCGCGCCACTGCGTCCAAATCCGGCGGAGTCGCGAGAATCGCCTTCAGGTCTGCTGCAATTTTTGGATCGCTCTGCGGAATTACATTTTCAAAATAAGTGCGCGTGACGGGATTCAACTCAAATGGGAATTTGAAAGTGGAGAGTTTGTTGAGCGCGGTCATCAATTCGTAGATCGCGTTGTCTGGACGAGGCAACGAACTGTGCCCGCCGCGATTGCGCGCAGTAATGCGGAAATCGGAATAAACTTTTTCGGTTGCTTCAACATCTGCAACCAGTGCTTTTCCGTTTTCAAGCTCAACGCCGCCCGCGTCAGGATTGAT
>DAHXOQ010000320.1 GCA_027364815.1 Acidobacteriaceae bacterium
CAATGAAGCTGTCGAGGGATTGGGAAGCGGCTTTTTACAAGACGCCGACGCCGCGGACGCGCAAGATTGCGTTGAGGACTTCACTGCTTTTTGGGCCGCATCCGGGAAGCGTGTTTGCGGTGATGCTGAATTTGGTGCGCATGAGGCTGGGTGGCAAGGTGGGGAATGGAAGGCAGTTTGTCAGTTGGATTCATGAACTGGATTATGCTCGGGCGGTTGAATTTTTAATTGCGCATGAGGAGATTGAGGGGCCGATCAATATGACTGCACCGGGGCCGCTCCCGAACAGCGAGTTCATGCGTGCGTTGAGAGTGGCGTGGGGAAATGGGTTGGCTGTGAATGGGCTGCCGGCACCTGCGCCGCTGCTTGAGGTGGGCGCGTTTTTTTTGAGGACGGAGTCAGAGTTGGTGCTCAAGAGCAGGCGTGTGGTTCCGAGACGGTTGCTGGAGGCGGGATTTGAGTTTGAGTTTAATGATTGGCAGAGTGCGGCGGATGATTTGGTGAGGGAGTGGAGAAAGCGGGAAGAGTATTGATTCAGCACTTTTGTATTGTGAAAGAGAAACCCATCCTAGCCGCAAAAAAAAGACGCGGCGAGGGTGGGGCGCCCAAATTCATTGTTAGTAGAGAGTGCTAGAACTACCTGGATTGGCATCTCACCCTTGTGAAAAGTGCTTTGCAAAGTGTGGGATACACAAATCTCCGTTTGCCGGCTTTTGGTCGGCGCTCCTTCTCAATGCAGTCCATTCAGATTCAATCTCCAATGCCCGCTCATCGCTAAGAACGTGATGGACGGTGCACAGCTTTACAACTCGCTCACAGATTGATGACTGGGGCACCTGCCACACACATTGTTGAGGAGTGGTCGCAGCCGGTTACAACTGTCAGTGGTTTCCTAAATTTCTCCGATTTCAGTACGTATCGCCTCTGCAATTGCATGCGCGTGCCGCTTCATCGCCTCATCGCTTTCTGCTTCAATCATTACGCGGGCGAGCTTTTCTGTTCCGGAGTAGCGAATCACGACGCGGCCGGAATCTGCCAACTCCGCCTCGGCTGCGCGAATCCTGGCGGCTACAGAGGGAATTGTTTCGAGAGGCTTCTTCTCTCTGACGCGCACATTCACAATTACCTGCGGAAATACTTTTAGGTCTGCGGTCAACTCTTCAATCGTCTTGCCACTGCGCGCGACAAGGTCGAGGACCATCAGAGCGGTCAGCAATCCATCGCCGGTGGTGGCCAGGTGGGGGAGAAGAATGTGTCCAGATTGTTCGCCACCGAGCGCGGCATTTGTCTTCTGCATTTCTTCGAGGACGTAACGGTCGCCGACGGGCGCACGGAGCATGAGAATCCCCGAGCGCTTCAACGCGGCCTCAAGTCCCATGTTGCTCATCGTGGTCGCAACCACGAGGTCGCCGGTGAGCAATCCGCGCGTTTTCAAATCCCGCGCGGCCAAGAGCAGAATCGCATCGCCATTCACAACATTCCCGCGCGAGTCAGCGAGCATGCAACGATCCGCATCGCCATCAAAGGTCAATCCAATATCAGCTTTGCGCGTCACCACTTCAGCCGCGACATGCTCTGGATGCAACGCGCCGCAGTTCTCGTTGATATTTCTTCCATCCGGCTTCACATGCAGCAGTTCTACGTTTCCGCCGAGGCGCGCAAAGAGAGTCGGAGCAATCGCCGCCGCCGCGCCATTCGCGCAATCTACGACAATGTGCAGCGCGGCTTTATGTGTACTGCCTCCAAGATTTAGACCCTTCACCGCACTCTGCAGATAGGCAATGTACTCATCGCGCAGACTCTCATTATCGAGCAGCACTGGAATTTTCTCCGGCACCTCGGCTGTTGAAGCATGCGTCAGAATCTCTTTCTCAATCGCCAGTTCCTCGGCATCGGGGAGCTTGAATCCATCTCCGCCAAATAATTTAATTCCGTTATCCATCCACGGATTATGCGAGGCAGAAATCACCACTCCCGCGGCATAGCCATGCTTCTTCGTCAGCATGGCAACCGCCGGCGTAGTCACCACTCCCGCGCTGAATACGCGCACTCCTGTCTTGCGCAACGCACAGCCGAGCGTCGCTGCAATTCCTATTCCCGATTCACGCGTATCGCGCCCAATCAGCACCGCAGGCATCGCCCCACCTGAACCAGTACCGGGCGCCGCAGCTTTCACCAGCGCGTGTCCAATCGCCAATCCTGTTGCATAAATTGTTTTCGCGTCCAGCGGATACTCACCCGCAACCGCGCGAATTCCATCGGTTCCAAATAGCTTACGCCCGCTCTTGCTCATTTTTTCTTGCCTGTCCTAGATTTGCGAACGTCTGATTTTCCAGCATCCGCCTCATCGTTTTTTTCTGCATCACTCTTATTTAATTCTACGCGGATTGATTCTACGCGGCTGCTGAAGCTCCCACGGCTCACCCTCGTCGTCACCTGCGCGCCCGACTTCAACTCAGCCGCATCCCGCACCACCCGGCCCGCCTCATCATGGACCAGCGCATACCCGCGTTCGAGCACAGCGAGCGGCGAAAGCGCATTCAATCGCGCGTCCAAGCCACCGCGCGCCACCGCAGATTCATGCAAACGATGGGTGATGGCCAACTCGATATGTGCACGCCCCGCCGCCAATCTCTGCCGTGATTGCCCGAGCAACTGCCTCGGATCATGCCGCAAGACCGTTGCACTGAGCCCGTCACATTTTTTACGGAGCGCGCGCAAGTGCTCATGCGCGCGCTGCTCAACGCGCCCCGCCAAATCATCCAGCCGCTGCTCCAACCTGCGAATCAACTGCGCAACACGAGACTCAGTGCGGCTTGCCGGCAATCGCGACCATCTCTGTCTTACCTGCAGCAACTGAAATCTTGTTGCACGTTCCAGCCTGTGCATCAAATTCGCCAAATCCTCTGTGACAGTATGCTGCGCCTCAGTGATCAACTCCGCCGCAGCAGATGGGGTTGGCGCCCTCAGATCCGCCACAAAATCTGCAATCGTGAAATCCGTCTCGTGCCCTATCGCGGAGACCACCGGCAGTTCCGAGCCTGCAATCGCGCGCGCCACCGCCTCGC
>DAHXOQ010000321.1 GCA_027364815.1 Acidobacteriaceae bacterium
GTCGAAGGCGCTCTTCATTTGCACGGCGAACGTCCTCGATCCCATTCCCGATCCTTTGCGCGATCGCATGGAGCTCATCTTCCTGCAAGGGTACCGCGAAGAAGAAAAACTTCACATCGCGAATCGCTACCTGATTCCGCGTCAGATTCGCGAGAACGGTCTCACCCCGGAGCAGATTGAATTTCCTGAGGACGCCGTTCGCCAGATTGTGCGCCACTACACGCGTGAAGCCGGAGTGCGCAAACTTGAGCAGACGATCGGCACTGTCTGCCGCAAGCAGGCCCGCCGCATTGTTGAAGGCAAAACGGACAAGCTCATTGTCACCAAAGATTCGCTCAAGGAATTTCTCGGCGGCATTCAGGTCCGCGTCGACACCGAAGTTTCTGAGCGCGTCAAGCGCCCCGGCACTGTCGTAGGTCTCGCATGGACGCCCGCAGGCGGCGACGTTCTCTTTATTGAAGCCAATCGAATGAAGGGCAAAGGCGGCTTCACTATGACGGGTCAAATTGGCGATGTGATGCGCGAATCCATGCAGGCTGCCATGAGTTGGGTGCGTGCCAACTCGTCGATCCTCGGCATTGGCGAAGACTTCAGCGAGATGGACATTCATATCCATGTTCCCGCCGGAGCCATCCCCAAGGACGGGCCATCGGCCGGCGTCACCATGGTCACCGCGCTCGTCTCCATGCTCACCAACTCCACCGTGAGACCACAGACAGCGATGACCGGAGAAATCACGCTCAGTGGAAACGTGCTTCCAGTCGGCGGAATCAAGGAGAAATTTCTTGCTGCCCGTCGTGCGGGAATCACGACCATCATTCTTCCCGCTGAGAATCGCCAGGACGTTGAAGAAGATCTGACGCCGGAGCAAATCAACGGAGTTGAGATTCACTACGCCAGCCGCATTGAAGAGGTGCTCGCCATTGCGGTCCCGCTTTTCCGGCTTCCCATCACCACAGCGGAGGGTGATAGCTGGCATGGAACCTCCCCGACCATGTGATTTCACGCTTTGGAAAATTACGGATCCTGTCGATAAGCAAAGTCGTCGCGCATGCAAACGGAGAGGCCTCGACAGCGTATTTATAACCACGGGTCGCTTGCCCGCCCATCCCTCTCAACATCACGCGTCCGCATCATCAGTCGTGCCCCACTCGCTTTTCCTATAAGTTGTCGCAACCACACGCGCAGAATATAAACTCCGCTACCGCCTGCAACGTCCAACCTGCAGGCGGTATTCTTTCTTTGAGCGGTAACGTGTTGATGTATGCCCTCACGGAACTAAGAAATAATCGTCTATCAATGAGAGTCTGAAGGGTAGTGGCAGGGAGAAGATGGGAACGGAGGCAAGTGATGCAATTCACAAGTAAGCGTTCCTGCATCCTCGCATCTTTTTTTGCGCTTTTACTCCTTCCTCATTGCCTCCGCGCACAGGATTACACTCTCAACGTCGATGTCAAACTCGTCAACGTCTTCGTTAACGTGACTGACAAAACCGGAGCCATTATCGGCGGCCTAAAAAAAGAAGATTTCGCCATCAGTGAAGACAACCGCCCGCAAACCATCAGCGTCTTCGAGCGGCAATCCGAGCTTCCGCTCAACATCGCACTTGCCATTGACACCAGCGGCAGCGTGAAAAAAGATATGGCGATTGAAAAATCCGCCGCCGAGCGTTTCGCCCGCACCATTCTTCGCCCACAAGACAAGATGGCCCTTTACGAATTCGCAACTTATGTTCGTGAGCTCTCCGGTTTCACCAACAAATATTCACAAATTCAGCGCGGCTTCGATTCGCTGCGCGGAGGCGACGCTACCGCGCTTTACGACGCCATCTACCTCGCCTCCGGCAGGCTTGCGCCGCTCAAGGGCCGTCGCGTGCTCATTTTGATTTCAGATGGCGGTGACACGGCCCAAAGCACCACCTATGCGCAGGCACTCGAACAGGCGCGACGCGGCGAGGTGATGATCTACTCGCTCATCGATGTGCCAATTGAGGCCAGCGCCGGACGCGACACCGGCGGCGAGCACGCACTCATCACCCTCAGCGAAGAAACCGGCGGCAAGCACTTCTACGTTTCCGATGGCGGACTCGACCAGGCTTTCGCAAAAGTCAGCGAAGATCTGAGGACACAATATTTAATTGGCTATTACCCCCACAATCAAGTCAAGGGTGTGAACTTCCACCGCATCCAGATCACCATCCCCCGCGCCACTGAAGGTTCGTTCAACATACGCAATCGCACGGGATACTATAGCGACGGCATTTCCGCAAAAGATTAGCGCGTTAACAGGAACACCTCTCCGCGCGCCTACAATAAACCCATGTCCTCAACTCTCACCTGGGTTCCTCAAGCTTCTCTCATCGCCCGCGAAGGCGGCGCGCGTCTGCGCGAGTTCTTCTCCACCGGCGTCGCCACCGAATACAAAGGAGAAGTCGACATCGTCACTGTTGCCGACCGCACTGTTGAAAAATTGATTCGCGAGCGGCTTACAGAAACATTCCCGGCGCATGGAATTTACGGTGAAGAGGGAACTCGCCAAGCACTTGAGAGCGAATACCGCTGGTACATTGACCCGCTCGACGGCACCACCAATTTTGCTCATGGCTTTCCCCAGTTTTGCGTTTCTATGGGATTAGAGCATCGGCCTTCATCTTTGGCGCCGGAAGCCGATGGCACCATCGTTGCCGGCGTCATCTACGATCCATTGCGCGACGAGCTCTTCGCGGCTGAGCGCGGCATGGGCGCAACTCTGAATGGCAAACCCATCCTGGTCTCACGCAATGCGACCATCGGCGAGTCGCTGCTTTCAACCGGTTTCCCGAGCCGCAAGCGCCATCAAAATCCGAACATCCACTTCTATCACGAACTCTCTCTGCGCTCTCACGGACTCCGCCGCGCCGGCTCCGCTGCACTCGACCTCGCCTACATCGCCGCTGGCCGCATGGACGCCTTCTGGGAGTTCAACCTGAATCCGTGGGATACGGCTGCCGGGCTGCTGCTGGTGGAAGAGGCCGGAGGGCGGATCACGGACTTTTCCGGCAACGCCTACAGGCTGGACAGTCGTGAGA
>DAHXOQ010000322.1 GCA_027364815.1 Acidobacteriaceae bacterium
CTCCAGGTCAGCTCCGGCGCTGGCTTCTCCATGGTCTTCGCGCTCTTGATCGCAGCTATCATCTGGAATCTCAGCACCTGGTGGTTTGGACTTCCCGCATCAAGCTCCCACACCATGGTCGGCTCCATCATCGGCGTCGGCCTGGCCCACCAGTTCATGAGCGCAAAGACAGGAACCTCGGGCATTGATTGGGAACAGGCCAGCAAAGTATTCAAGGCGCTCATCTTCTCACCCATGATCGGCTTTGGTTGCGCCGCAGCTCTGCTGCTCCTCGCAAAGGTGCTCATCAAAACACCCGAGCTTTATCAAGAGCCCAAGGGTACCAATCCTCCACCCTGGCCTATTCGTCTGCTCATGGTGCTCACCTGCACCGGCGTCAGCTTCTATCACGGTTCCAATGACGGACAAAAAGGAATGGGCCTCATCATGCTCATCCTCATCGGCACTGTCCCTACTGCTTACGCGCTTAACCACGCCGTCACCACCCAGGATGTCCAGGATTTTATCGCCGCCTCAGAGAAAGCCGGACGCATTCTCGAGTCCCACATGGAAAAGAGCGTAGTGCCTGCCACTTATCTGCAAGCTTCTCTTGCCTCTACTGCTGACTCTCGCCAATTCAATGCCCGCGCCGTCGTTACCGAGTACATTCGCACCAAGCACTTAGAGCCCACCACCATCGTCGCGCTCGATCAGCTCATACAGGACATGAACCACGAGGTCGCCTACTACAAAGAGCTCAAATCGGTGCCCGCTCAGGAGCTGACCAACGTGCGCAATGGAATGTACCTGACCAGCGAAGCGCTCCGCCTCCTTGAAAAAGACAAAACCACCGGCTACAGCGACGAAGAAAAAGCCGCCCTCGACAATTACAAAGGCAAACTCGACAAGGCCACCAAGTACATTCCTGATTGGGTCAAAGTCGCCGTCGCACTTGCACTCGGCCTCGGCACCATGGTCGGCTGGAAGCGCGTAGTCGTCACCGTCGGCGAACGCATCGGCAAAAGCCACATGACCTACGCGCAGGGCGCAACCGCCAGCTTCGTCACCATGGCCACCATCGCTGTCTTTGACCGCCTCGGCCTACCTGTCAGCACCACCCACTTGCTGAGCTCCGGCGTCGCAGGCACCATGGCGGCCAATAACAGCGGCCTTCAGTTGAAGACACTCCACCGCATCGCCAGCACCTGGGTTCTCACCCTCCCTGCTGCGGCCTTGCTATCAGGCTCGTTATTCTGGATTTTTAGGCACTTCACGCACTAATAAGCTCAAAATCTCCCAATATCCAACTGGAATTCATGGAGTCTCTGGCTTCCGGTATCCTTTCCCCCTGTTTCTTCACAGCTTCCTCACCAACCCGAGGAAAACACGATCTTTAAACTTCCGTTACCATAGTAGAGGTACCCAAAACGATAATGAGTCTCAAAGCAAAGCTCGAAGCCGTCATCTACGCCGCCGAGGAACCAGTCACTCTGGTTCAGCTCGCGGCCCTGTTTGCCACCGATGCTCTGGAGTGGAAGGCTGCCCAGCAGCTCGCACTCGGCGTAGAAGCCAAAACTGAACCAAGCGCTCCAGCGCATCAGCCTTCTCTCCCAGGAGTCGCTGAAACCGCCGCTGACCTCGAAGCTGAATCAGTTGAAGAAAATGAAGGCGGAATCACCGCTGAAGCTGAACTCGCAGCCAAAGGCGCCGTCGAATCCGAATTGAGAAAGCAATCCAAGCTAAAGGACCGCGAAGTCCGCGACGCGCTCAAAGAACTCATCGCCGAAATTGCCAACGGGTACGTCAGCGAAGAACGCGGTATTGAAATCCGCGAAATTGCCGGCGGCTATCGCATGGCCACCAAGGCCGAGTATCACGACTCCGTCCGCGCCTTCGTCAAAAGCCTCAAGCCACCGTTGAAGCTCTCACTCCCTGCTCTCGAAACACTCGCCGTGATCGCATACAAACAGCCGGTGACAGGCCCCGAAGTCAGCGAGATTCGCGGCGTAGACACTACTGGAGTCCTCGGTTCGCTCATGGCTCGCAAACTGATTACCACTGCAGGCCGCAAGCAGGTAATTGGTCGTCCGATTTTGTACAAAACCACGCGCGAATTCCTCGTGCGCTTTGGTCTCAAAGATCTCTCCGAACTTCCCTCCATGGAAGAGTTCGAGAAGATGGCGGCAATTGAACTGGAAGAACCGGGCGCTGAAGCAGCTGAACCCAGCGCATTGGAGCAAGCCGCGGTTGAAGACTCCAACCGGCCGGAGTTTGAAGAATCACTCGATGCAGAGATGGTGGAGGCTGAAGACCAGGACGCTACAGCCGATGAAGCCAGTCCTCAGTAACAGTAGTAGCCAAGAAGGGCACAAGATGACACCCGAACCAAAAAAGTCTTCTGTGAAGAAGACCCCAGCAGTAAAGAGTGCAGCGAAGAAAGCTGTGAAGACCGAGGCCAAAAAGGCCGTCAAGAAAACCGTTCAAGCTGTGAAGCCTGCGGTAGAAAAAAAATCCGCCAAGCCAGCGGTGAAAAAAGCAGTTGCCCAAAAGCCGCAAAAGCCGGCAGCAAAGCCGGCAGTGAAAAAAGCGGCAAAGAAAACTTCCGCAGTTGCTGAGAAAAAACCGGCAGCCAAAAAATCCGCCGCAACAAAATCTAAAAAGTCAGATGTTGAGTCACCCGCATCCGCGTTGTTTGCCGACGATTCCGCCACACAGAAAACCACGCGCAAAATTCACGACGATCTCGCCTTCGCTGAGACAGAGGCCGATGCCAAAGACGCTTCCGATGACGGCGACGACGAAGAAGCTGAGTTTGAATCGCCCAAATTTGCTGAAGCGCCAGGCAATCCCCAGCGCCTCCAGAAGATTCTCGCCCAGGCCGGCATCGCCAGCCGTCGCCGCGCCGAAGAGATCATCACCGAAGGCCGCGTCGAGGTCAACGGCAAAGTCATCACTGAGCTCGGCTCCAAAGCCGACCCCGTGCGCGACCACATCCGCGGCGATGGCAAGCTCCTCCACGGCGCCGAGCGTCTCCGGTACTACGTTCTCAACAAGCCGCGCGGTTTTGTCACTACCGTCAGCGACC
>DAHXOQ010000323.1 GCA_027364815.1 Acidobacteriaceae bacterium
GTCGAGGATGGTGCGATAGCCGCGGGGAGCGAGTTCGCTCATCCAGCTCAGGAGGGTGGGGCCGAAGTTGAAATTGATGCGGGCGTAGTTGTTGACGATGCGGGTGATTTGATTGCGGGCGTTGACGATGCGCGCGGCGCCGTTGGTGGCGTAGCACTCGGCCGTGACGCGGGCGTTCCAATCGTGATAGGGAGCGGCGGAGTCCTGAGTCTCGACGGTCTCGAGCCAGGGATTTTCCCGGGGAGGCTGATAGAAGTGGCCGTGAATACAGATGAAACGCTTGGACGTTGGCATGGTTACTGCAGAGAATCCTCTACTCTCAAGAGTATTCGAACCGGTCACGCGATCATTAACGGAATTCGGATTTGAATTCGCGTTTACATAAGAGATTTTACTCGATAAGGATGGGTTGCGTTGGATTGCCGAGGTCAGGGTCAGCGCATATAAGACACCGCTCAGGGGCTAAAGCCAGCAGTATCTTTTAGGAAATTTACGGCATGACTGAAGTTGTGCCCTGACACTTCTACTCAAGCGAAGAAAAATTGGATGAGAAGTACCACGGGGATAAATGTCCGCGGTACTGCACAAAAAACATTTGTCAGAAGAAAAGCGAATCGCGTTTGTATTATTTGCTGGAGCGTCCGGTGGGCGGAGTGGATTTGGCGAGGTCGCATGCGCGCCAGAGATACCAACTGGCGACGGAGCGGTAAGGGGACCATTTTTTGGCGCGGCGCTCCATGACAGCGGGTTTGGGGAGATCGGCAGCTTCAATTGCGCGGGTTTTGGGGAGGCGGAGGAAAGTGAGCGCGAAGCCTTTGCGGACGCCGTAATCGGTGACGGGAAAAACGTCGGCGCGGCCGAGACGGAAGATGAGGAGCATCTCGACGGTCAAGCGACCAATGCCGCGAACGGCGGAGAGTCGAGTGATGATTTCAGCGTCGGGCATTTTCTTGAGAGCGGCATACTCTTGCACGGTGCCGTCGAGGACGCGCTCGGCGAGATCTTTCATGGCGCGGGTTTTGTTGGAGGAGACACCGCAGCCGCGCAGGAGTTCGTCGGGTGTGGAGAGGAGGGCTTTGGGGGATGGGTCGCCGCTGTAGAGATCGCGGAAACGGCCGTGGATGGTAGCAGCGGCTTTGCCGTTGAGTTGCTGATAGAGGATGGATTCGAGGAGGGATTCAAAAATTGTCACACTGGAGTCGACCTTCATGGTGAAGGGGCCGGCGCGTTTGATGAGGCCGGCGAGTTTGGCGTCGGCATTGGCGAGGTGCTCAACGGCTACATCAGGATCGAAGGGAAGTTTTTTCTTACCGTTGTGAATCATGGAACAAGTTTAGCGCACCACCTGCGGTGGGGCAGACGCCTTCGGCCTTGTCATTGAGAATCGATATGGATGATTCATTCCCAGGTCTCAGAAGCGAGACCTGGAGCACCCGGAATTTTAAGTTTGCATGGCTTGGACGATCAGAAGTACTCGCCGATTTCTGCGCGGATACGCTGGCGCATGGCGAGCCAGTCGCCGCTGCGGGTTTCAGGAATTGAAGGTGCGCAGATTGGATTGTTACGCCGGGCGGCTCTGAGGAGAAGAAAAGAAAGGAAGCTGCCCGCGATGATCAGGAGGAGATAAGGGGTCATGAAGAGAACACGTCCGGAGTTGCCATCAGGGACGACGAGGATGGTGTCACCGTACTCGGTTTTGTAGTAGTCAAGGATTTCCTGCTCGCTTTTTCCGGAGAGGACCATGGAGGTAACTTCTCCGCGCATCTGCTCGGCTTCCTGACTCATATGCTCGCGAATGTTCTGCGTGTAACAACACGGGGCCATGAGCTTCTCTTCAATGTTTTTGATTTTGACGCCCTGCTGTGTGGTGATGGATTGAGCGGTGGCGGAGAGAGCTGTGAAGGCCAGAAGAAGAGCGAGAAAGAAGCGCATATAGATTCCTTAAATGCCACGAATATCACTCATTAGATTTTATTGATTGAAGGGCCTCGCAATGTGCGGCATATTGCCGCAGAGACTCATTTTCCGGTACGCGAAAGCGAGGAAGCGGGGGCACCCGGAGTTTATTCGCGATCAATGATGGAGGTCGATATTTTTGGTTTCGTGAATCATGAGGAGGCCGCAGAAGGAGATGATGGCGGATGCGGAGAGATAGTAGCCGACGAATTGCAGGGAGTAGTGCGTGGCGAGCCAGGTGGCGGCGTAAGGTGCGATGGATGCGCCGAGAATGGCGGCGAAGTTGAAAGCGAGGGAGCTGCCGGAGTAGCGGACGGCGGTGGGGAAGAGTTCGGAGATGATGGTACCGAGAGGCGCGTAACTGAAACCCATGAGTGCGAAGCCGAGGGCCATCATGATGACGGCTCCGGCAGTGCCGGCGCTGAAGATGGGGGCCATGATGAGGCCAAAGAGGAATATGAGTGCGGTGATGGAGAGCATGGCACGCTTTCGCCCATTCTCGGCGAGGTAAGCGGAGATGGGCGTGGTGATGGCCATGAACAAGATGCAGAAGAGCTGCATGGTGAGAAATTTATTGCGGGGGAAGCCGAGTGCAGTGGTTCCCCAGGTGAGCGCGAAGACGGTCATGAGATAGAAGAGGACGAAGGTGGCGAGGCAGACAAGGACTCCCGCGAAGAGTTGATAGAAATGCGCAGTGAAGACGCGAGCCATTGGGAGGCGAACAGGGAGGGATTTATGGCGTGCGGCGGTGAAGGCGGGCGTCTCAGTGATGGAGAGCCGGACGTAGAGGCCGAGAGCGACGAGCGATGCGCTGGCGAGAAAAGGCAGACGCCAGCCGAAGGAGAAGAACTGGGCTTCAGTGAGGGATTGCGAGAGGATGAGGAAGACTCCGCCGGAGAGGACGAAGCCGAGAGGCGAACCAAGTTGGGGAAACATTCCGTACCAGGCGCGTTTGCCATGGGGAGCGTTTTCGATGGCAAGGAGGACTGCTCCGCCCCACTCACCGCCGAGGCCGAGACCCTGCGCAAATCTGCATGTGGCGAGGAGGATGGGGGCGAGGATTCCAGCGGTGTGATATGTGGGCAGGAGGCCGATGGAGACGGTG
>DAHXOQ010000324.1 GCA_027364815.1 Acidobacteriaceae bacterium
GACCTGGAGGTACCGGCCAACGCGGAGATTGTGCTGGAGGGTTACGTGGAGCTTGGCGAGCTGCGCAGTGAAGGACCTTTCGGCGACCACACGGGTTTTTACACGATGACGGACGAGTATCCGGTTTTTCATCTGACGTGCATCACGCATCGCAAGGAGCCGATTTACGCAGCGACAATTGTGGGCAAGCCGCCGATGGAAGACGCCTGGATGGGCAAGGCCGTGGAGCGGATTTTTCTGCCGGCGATGAAGATGACGATACCAGAGATTGTGGACATCACCCTGCCGGCCGAGGGGGTATTTCACAATTTGATGATCGTGTCGATCAGGAAAAGTTATGCGGGCCAGGCGCGCAAGGTGATGAACGCGATCTGGTCGCTGGGTCAGGCGATGTTCACCAAGTGCATAGTTGTGGTGGACGAGGATTGCGATGTGCAGGATCTTGGCGAGGTGACGTTGCGGGTGACCAATAATATTGACCCGGAGCGCGATATTCAATTCACGCTAGGGCCAGTTGACTCGCTTGACCATTCATCGCGGCTGCCGAATTACGGATCGAAGATGGGCATTGACGCGACGCGCAAGTGGAAGGCTGAGGGCTTTGAGCGTCCGTGGCCTGCGATGCTGGAGATGGACAAGCAAACGCGGGCGAGGGTTGACGCAATCTGGGAGAAGCTGGGGATTTGACTTCGGTACTTCAGAGTTCTGAAGGAGGTTCTGAACGGCGGAATTCTGAAGTTGGTTCTGGTATATCTAGACCATGGGCTTTTCTGTGATTCGTGCACTCGTTTTATTGATGTTTACCGGCTTCATTGCAACTAGTTTGTCGCTTGCCCAGCAACCGCCAGAGGCGTTTCACTGGGTGAATTTTCATTCCGATGCGGATACCGATGTAGTGAACTGGGTGCGGCACTCGCTCGACAGCCAGAAGTGGACAGTGATTCGCGAGATAGGCGTGGAATACGATGCAGCGCTGGTGATTACGGATGTGCGCAGCTCAAGGTTTGCGATGCCGAGCACGGATAGATTCAGCATGTGGAGCGTTTCGCTGACTACACATGCGGTTACGCCGCTTGTCACAGGCGCGAATCTGCGTTTTGTCGACTGGCTGCGATTTACCGCGGGACGTGCGCCTGAGATTGCACTGTTCTACGACGACTGCGAGCATTGCCAGGCGACAACATTTTTTACCGCGCTGCATTACGACGCCAACTCTCACGAGTGGGTAGCACGCTGGATGCGCGCGGGCCAGGCTGCACCGGTGTGGAGTTCGAACACGCTTGCTGACGGCAGCTGGACGCAGCTATACGGACTTTTTCCGAAGACGGATGGCAGTGTTGCGCTGGCAACCTGGAGCCACTTTGACGACACGACTCACAAGCCGCAGAGTGATTTTGTTTACCTCTACTCGGTTGATGTGGGCAGCGGGATTGAGAGCTCGGTTTTGCTTTCGGGGAAGGCAGTTGAGCTAACCAAGCAGCGCTTATGCCGCCCGGAGAATTTGCTGCCGGGGCTGGGGCGTGGTCAGGATACGCCGCTCTGCCAAAGGCTATTGCGGCCCGATGCACATCCGGTGACTTCGCCGCCGGCGAACAATCATGGACGTGCGCTGCCGTAGATGTTGCTGATACCGGGCGGGCAGAAAGCGGATGAGGGTGAGGATACTGACCTGTCTGGTGATGCGCTCAAAGCCAAATTGCGGCGCAAAAAAAAATCCTCTACGGATGAGCGCCTCATCACACCCACCGCCAGCGGTCCATCGTATACTGTCTCTATGTCGATTGTGCGCAATGTAACGGCCATTGCCAAGGGTATGAGCATCACCTTCGGCGAGATTTTTCAGCCTATCCAGACGGAGAACTATCCTGACGGCAAGGGCCCCATGAAGGGCGCCAAGTTTCAGCCGCGCTTCCGCGGAGCGCACCAGCTTCAGCGCGATGAGAACGGGTTGGAGAAGTGTGTCGCCTGCTATCTCTGCGCGGCCGCATGCCCGTCGAATTGCATTTACATCGAGGCCGCAGATAATACGAGTGAAGTGCGCATCTCTTCGTCAGAGCGGTACGCCAAGGTTTACAACATTGACTACAACCGCTGCATTTTTTGCGGGTACTGTGTTGAGGCCTGCCCGACGGACGCAATCACGCACGGACATGGATTTGAACTGGCGACGCTGAACGCGACGAATCTTGTGATGCACAAGGATCAGATGCTGGTTCCGGTTGAGGCGCTGACAGCGAAATAGCAGCAACTCTGTGATTATGCGCACAGACCGGCATTTGCGAACCAAGTAGGCTCACTTTTAATGCGATGAAAAGGCTCTTCCAACTTGCGGCGCTGATTCTGGTTGTGATGCTTGCGGCCGGCCCGGCGCTTGCTGCGCCTTGCACCATGGATAAGCACGCGGCGCGACCATGTGATTGTTGCTGCACGCAGCAGATGAGCCTGATGGGCCATGGAAGCTGCCCCATGCACTCTGGAATGAAGGGGAATGGTTGCGGGGATCAAAACTGCTGCGAGCAGAGCCTTCCGAAATCTGCGGCACGGCTGAGCGCATTGCCCAGCTCGAAAGCTTTCTTTGCACTTGTTGTTCTGATTCTTCCGAGTCTTGAAGTCAAGCAGCAGCAAGCCGCGCTCATCCATCCTCATGGCCCGCCTCAGGCTGTCTCCGAGCCCATTTATTTACTCAACCAGGTTTTTAGAATCTAGAACGCTTCTTGTACTCACAGCAATTCATGTGGATCATGATGCGCAATCGCGCCGCTTGATTCAATCTGTGAATCTGTTTTTTAATCACAAGGAGATTATCAATGAAGCGTTTTTACTCGTTCCTTTCACTTTTGTTCCTTTGCAGCGCTCTGGTTTTTGCGCAGGCACCACAAACTCAAACCAAGCCCGATGCACAATCACAGATGGGCGCCAGCTGCCCGATGAGAGATGGCCAGTGCTCCGGCGATTCCTGCTGCAAAAACGGTTGCACGAAGGATTGCTGCGGGAAGGCCTGCGCGAAGAAGGATGGCAAGATGGCTTGCACGAAGGATTGC
>DAHXOQ010000325.1 GCA_027364815.1 Acidobacteriaceae bacterium
AAATCTGCGCCACCACAAAAAACAGCACCACATAAACACCCAGCAACTTCCCAAAATCCCATCGCGGCAAGTTCACGACCGACCCATACGAGGCCAGCACGACTGCTCCAGCCACCAGCGCCAGCCAGCGGCTCAAACCGCTCGAGCGGTAAAACCCGGTCTGAAACAACGAATCCCCGAACGCCTCCAAAAACGCGGCAAAGGCCAGCACCACGATCGCCCCCAACGGATTCCCCACCAGCTTATTCAGTAATTCCATGACCGCTCCTTTTTCTGCTTCTTACCCGTTCTCATTGCGTGATGTGGTGCAGCTCATCAACTTACTCCCATTCACGCCACCTTAAGAGGCATACTATGGAAGAGCCCGTAAGGATTGCATCAAAATCAATCTAGTGTGGTGTCTCAGAAATACGTTGAAAAGCAACTGCATATCCTTCGACTCCCTTCGCTACGCTACTGTCGCTCAGGATGACAGATTGTATTGAACGAACGTTGGAGACAAGACACTCAGGCATTCTGTAATTTGTAATTTTCCGCACAGGGAATATGACCGCATCGCACTCCAACCCGACGATTGCCAGGACCCTCGACGCGCTCACCCGCAACCGGTACCCTGTGCTCATTGCCTGTCTCACACTCGCAGCCGGCCTCTGGCTCCATCTCTGGATGCTCGCAAATTTCTCCCAGGTCAATGGCGACTCGCTGCTCTACGGCGACATCGCAACCAACCTCCTCCTCCACGGCCAATACGCAATCACTGATAGCGGGGGCCTCCTCCACACCACGCTCATCCGTCTCCCTGGCTACCCGCTCTTTCTCGCCATCTGCTTCAAGCTCTTCGGCGTCGCGAACTATGCCGTTGTTCAGTACCTCCAAATCGCCCTCAATCTTGCCGGATCCATTCTCCTCGCTGATTTTGTTCGCCACGTGGTTGGCATAAAACTAGCCCGTTCCAAACCCGCCGCGCTGATCACCCTGGCACTCTCCGCACTCTGCCCTTTCACCGCCGTCTACGCTGCCGCACCGCTTTCGGAAATCCCCCCGCTCTTCCTCATCGCACTCGCGCTCTGGTCGATGCAGCGCTTTGTCGAATGCTGTGAAATCACGCTTTCCGATCACCGCGGCTGGCTCTTCGCGCTTCTCTTCACCTTCGCCATCATCGCCGCCGCTTTGCTCCGTCCGGACGGCGCGCTGCTCGGAATTGCATTGGCTCCCGCGCTTTTCATCAACGCATCCAGAACGCTCACCTTCAACTTCGCCGGCAGCGCACTCGCTCACGCACGCCGCCACCTTCTGCGCATGGGCCTCATCTGCACACTCCTCGCACTTCTTCCTTTCGCACTCTGGACCCTCCGCAACTGGCAGCAATTCCACGTCATCGAGCCACTGGCTCCGCGCTACGCCACTGACCCCGGCGAACCCACTTACCCCGGTTTCCAACGCTGGACCAAAACCTGGGCTCTCGACTTCATCTCCACCTATCAGATTTACTGGAATGTCCCCGACTCACCACTCGACCCCAGCCAGTTTCCGGCACGCGCCTTCGATTCCTCCGAGCAGCGCACTGAAACCCTCGCCCTCATTGCCGACTACAACAAGGCCCACGAAATCACACCGGAGATTGACGCCGTCTTCGCGCAACTTGCCGCCGAGCGCATCTCCACACACCCAGCGCGCTACTATCTCTGGCTTCCAATGGGCCGCGTCGCTGACATGTGGTTGCGTCCGCGCGTTGAGAATCTGCCAATTGATTTGGATTGGTGGGTCTACTCGCACCATCGCTCGGAGACCCGCATCAGCTGGTCCCTCGTCGCGTTGAATGCCTTCTATCTAGTTATGGGAATCATCGGGCTCGCCTTCAAACCCCGCTACGGCGCAGCCATGCTCGCTTACTTCCTCTTGCGCAGCGCGCTCCTCGCCACCATTGAAGCTCCCGAGGCTCGCTACACGCTCGAGTGCCTGCCCATGCTCTTCGCGCTTTCTGCAATCGCGCTCACCCGTCTATTTACTCTGCGCGCCCGCCGGTAAGGTGAACGCCGTCTTGGGCAGGGGCTGATTCAATTTAATTTTGTAGCAAACGGCAACGCGGAAATCGCCACCCGGCTCTTGCATCACCTGCTTTAGACTCACACCGCGCTGTGTATCCATCCACACAGTTACTTTTTGGAATGTCTTGCGTACCGCCGGATCCTTCGCCACAAGCTCCAATTTTTCTGTCTTCACGCCATCCAGCACTTCGCTGCCGGTATATTTAATTTCCCACTTGTCTTCGAGATCCTTGCCGCTGGCGCCGAAGCCGACCGTGAAATAGCTCTCATACTGGCTGAACTTGTCAGAGGTGGTCACTTTCCCAGTCGCGCCTTCATAAAGCCGCGCAAGGCCTCCCGATAAGATGTACATGTTATTTACCGGCTGGCCATTATGTTCGTTGATGTGCGCAGCCATCTGGAGCTTCTTGCCATCGCGCTGATAATAAACCGTTCCCTTCTGAACATCTTTGTCAGGCACCGGGTCGGTCTGATTCGTATCAAACTCAGATTGCGCCTCGACGCTATGGAAGTTCTTCGCCGATTCATCCAACTGCCGCAGCACGCGCTCGCGCTGTACCTTCTCGTCTTGAACTTGCGGCGGCACCTGCGACTTCATCAGTGAAGGTGCGGCCAAAATCAAACAAATTCCCAGGGAAATTGCCAAATTACAAAATCGCATCGTATCTTTTCTACCCATCTCTCAAGAAAATCTTCAGGTTTTGTTGAACGATCTAATCAACACAATCACTCGCAACCAAACTCTACTTGTGTACCCATGCCTTCCACCCGATAAGTTGCCCTTGCGCATCCTTTACCGGCTCATACCGCTCCAGAAAAAACTCATCCCCAGTAATCGGCTCCAGCGCGCGTTTGATCGCTTTTTGCAAAACCTTCGCGTTGGCATTCGCATCGAGTACCGCACCCGGCTGACCATCCAAACCCGAGGCCTTCACCGCTTCTGCCTTCACTGTAATCACCAGCCCCGGACCGCCATCGCCTTCCAC
>DAHXOQ010000326.1 GCA_027364815.1 Acidobacteriaceae bacterium
GTCGCCGACATGGTGCCCGCCGTAGCGATAGGTTTCGCAAACCAGCAGAGCGGGACCTTCACCATTGCGCGCGCGATCGATCAGACGGGAAGCCGCAGTGTTAACAGTGCGCACATCCTGTCCATCGATTGTCTCTGCAACCACTCCAAAAGCACTAGCGCGCGCCATGATGTCGCCTGCAGTTGTCTCGGTGAAGTGAGTGTACTCGGAGTAATTATTATTTTCGCAAACGTAGATGACGGGCAACTTCCACAATGAAGCAAGGTTCAACTCTTCGTAGAAGAGGCCCTGCCCGATGGCGCCTTCACCAAAGAAACAAACGGCAACGTTTTTTTGCTTGAGGTATTTGGATGCGAATGCAGCGCCAGTTGCAATTCCCATGCTGCCACCCACGATGGCATTGGCGCCGAGGTTGCCGGTTGCGAAGTCGGCAATGTGCATGGAACCGCCTTTGCCTTTGCAATATCCAGCTTCCTTTCCCAACAACTCGGCAAACATGCGATCCATCGAAGCGCCCTTGGCGAGACAATGTCCGTGTCCGCGATGCGTACTCGTGATGTAATCCGCATTGGTGAGAGCAGCGCAAATGCCAACAGCAATCGCCTCTTCACCCGCATAAGAGTGCGCGAGGCCGGGCATCTTCGCGTGTGTGTAAAATTCATTCACCTGATCTTCAAAGGCGCGTATGCTGACCATCTGTCGATACAGGTGGAGTAGCTGACTTGTGTCCAAGTTTTCATTTGTCATGCTGATCTCCGTGTTGCTTTTTAACGTTTGACTCCGGACATAGCAGCCAGCACATCAAACATGACGGCGAAGTCTTCCTTGGCCAGGCCCATGCCACGTGCAGCGGTCAGAATCTCATTGCTGATTGCAGTCGAGGGCAAAGGCACGTCAAGCGCGCGGCCCATGTCCATGGCAAGGAGCATATCTTTTTGCATCATGTTGACATCGAACCATGCCTCTTCAGGCAACTCCAGAACAAAGGGTCCGCGATAAACAACCATGGGCGAGGCGATCGCACTGTGAATTAGAACGTCAACAGCAACTTCGCGCGAAACGCCGGATTTTTCGGCTAGCAAGACGCCTTCAGAGAAGGCCAGCATCTGAACGGCGAGGCTGAGGTTAATGGCAATCTTCAACGCCAACGCAAGGCCGTTGCCGCCAACATAAGTGACTTTGGGACCAATGTCTTCAAGAATGGTCTTCACCTTGTCGAAAGTCTCTTTGCGCCCGCCAACCATCACAGAGAGTTGCCCTTTTTGCAGCGTAATGACGCTGCCCGAAACTGGCGAGTCGATCATGTCTGCGCCTTTTTCGCGCACTTTCTCAGCCAGCTTCCTGCTGACCTCAGGACTAACCGTGCTGATGTCGATATGAATATGACCAGGCTTGAGTCCTGCCAGCAGCCCATCCGGCCCGTCGAAGATGGCGTTAATGGCAGCGCTGTTTGTAACCATAGTGAAGGTAACGTCGCAGGATTCAACTACTGCTCGCGGTGAATCTGCCCAGACCATCCCCTTCTTGATCAGCCGGTCAGCCTTAGAGCGTGTGCGGTTATAACCAGTTACCTGGTGACCCTTTAGCAGAAGGCGATCCACCATTTCGCTGCCCATGACACCAAGACCGATGAAGCCAAGCTTTGCCATCTCCTTCGTCCTCCGTAACTTTCTATTGAGCGACCGTAATGCGCGCGTCGCTCATCTCTTTAGCGGCGTGAGAGTCTTCTCGCACCTGTTTAAGGTGAGCTCGCATGCAGTTGCGGGCGAGCAAAGGATCACGCTGTTCAATTGCAGCCAGTATCAGCTTGTGATGTTCCTGTCCGCGCTTTGGGCCACCAGCATGAGTGAAGATACGAATTCTCTGCTCACGCAGAAGTTCGACGATTGAATCAAGAAGTGACAAGACCAGTGGATTGCCTGCAGCTTCCGCCAGTGCGAGATGAAAATCCAGATCGGCTTCAATGTATGCATCGGGATTATGCATACTTCGATCCATAATGGCGATTGCTTCGCGCATCTGAGTGAGATGTGACTCTTCCACTCGGAGAGCCGCCAGGGCAGCAATCTCGGGTTCGAAAATCTCCCTCAATTCAACAAGGTAAACAGAACCCTCAGGCTGTCCAATCCTGATCATCCGATCCAGTGACTGGCGCATTACCTGGGATGTGGCATCGGTAACGAAGGTGCCGCGGCCCGTGTAGGCTTCAACAAGCCCTTTTTCGCTGAGCGCTTTGACCGCTTCGCGAACGGCTGTGCGACTGACTCCAAAGCGAGTCGCCAATTCCCGCTCAGACGGTAGTTGCTCGCCGGCCTTTAGTACTCCGCTCAGGATTGAATCTTCAATCTGCTGAACAATTTGTTCATACAGCCGGGATGTGCGAACTGCTTTATACATTTATCCACCTCGCATGTGTCATTACAGATTGGGCAACGGATATGGCAGTCAACGGAAGGGTAAAAAAGTTCATATTTCCGCCCCTGAATGGAATATTTGTAAAGCCATCATACCGCTAGCCCATAAAACGGTCAACAACTTTCCTTCACTTGATCCAAACCGTCTTGGCATTCACAAATTCCCTGATTCCGTGTATCCCGAGTTCACGTCCAAAGCCGGACATTTTCACGCCGCCGAAGGGGATCCGTGGATCGGATGCAACAAAATTGTTAATGAAGACCATGCCGGCCTCGAGTTCATTGATAAAGCGCTCTTGCTCGTCAGGGTTCTCAGTCCACGCGCTTGATCCGAGTCCAAAACGCACATTATTGGCAATTCTGATTGACTCATCCAAATTAGCAACGCGGAAGATTGAAGCAACAGGGCCGAAGAATTCTTCACGATAAGCCGGCGAGTTTTCCGGAATGTCTGTCAGCACCGTCGGCGCATAAAAATAACCCGGCCTATCAACTACAGTCGCTCCCGTCAGCACTCGTCCGCCAGCC
>DAHXOQ010000327.1 GCA_027364815.1 Acidobacteriaceae bacterium
TTCCACGCGCGTTCTTGATGCCGGCATCGCGTGCAACCGAGGCAACTTTTTCAAAACCGCCATGCGAGGCCAGTGAGCTGGTGGCGCCGTTGATGGAGTGCGCCAGCGCTTCGCGAGCAGAGACCTGGCCTTTGAAGCCGCCATGGTAATCGTGAGGCGTGTACTCCTTGTCGCCGACCTGGTACGTGGTCTCTTCGTCGGTGAGCATGGTGATGGGAGTGAAGAGCTTGTCAGTTCCGGAGAGATTAGTTCCCTGCACCGCATCAGCAAAGGCTGTAGCAAAGACAAAGGGCTTGAAGATGGAGCCGGTAGGGCGCTTGGCGATGGCGTGATTCAACTGGCTGTTGCCGTAATTGCGCCCACCAACGAGCGCCAGAACCTGACCCGTGTGCGGATTGAGCGCGACCAGTGCGACTTGTGGATAGGACCAGGTTTCGCCGGGCTTGTGGTGCGCGGGGAGTTTGTCTACCTGTGCGTCAATTTCGTGAATCGTCTGGTCGACGGCCAAGGTAGCTTCTCGCTGGAGCTCAGGGTCAAGCGAAGTGTAGATGCGCAGACTTTCACTGTTGAAATCACGCTCGCCCAGCTTTTGAACCAGCTGGTCATGGACGAGATCCACAAAGTAGGGAGCTTCGCTCGCGTCCACGCTTTGCGCGGAGAGATGCAGCGGCTCGGCCTTCGCCTTCTCTGCCTGTTCCTTGGTGATGGCTCCGGTTTCAACCATTCCGTCTAGAACCAGATTGCGGCGCTCAATGGTGCGCTCAGGATGGCGGTAAGGATTGAAATAGTTGGGACGCTGAATCATGCCGGCAAGCATCGCGCAATCGGCCAGATCGAGTTGCTTGATGTCCTTGCCGAGATAGGCGCGCGAGGCCTCGCCAAAACCATTGATGGAGAAGCTGCCGCGCTGACCGAGATTGATCTGGTTCGCATACATCTCGAAGAGCTGCTTCTTGCTGAACCGATGTTCGAGCTGGAAGGTAATGACGATCTCGATGATCTTGCGCTTGTATTTTTTCTCAGGCGAGAGGAAGAATCCACGGGCCAGTTGCATCGTCAGTGTTGACCCGCCCTGCTGTTTATGCCCGGTGAGAACATCTTTGACGCCCGCCGATATGAGGCGGGAGTAGTTGACGCCGGAGTGTTCAAAGAAACGACGGTCCTCAATGGCGAGGACTGCTTGAACCAGGTTCGAAGGGATCTCGTCATAAGTGATCAGGCGCCGCTTGGTGCGGTTCTCGTCGTCGCTGAGTCCGGTAATGAGCTGCGGTTCGAGTTCGTAGGAACTCAGGCCCTGACCCTTCTCGTCGCTGATGGATGTAACAACGCCGGAATCAAAATGAATCGTCGCGCTATCAGGAGCGTGAAAGGATTGCGGCCCTGGGTGAATCGTGATGGTGTTGACACCCTCGGCGTAACTTCCGAGTTGGGAGGATTGTGCCGCGCCGTCGGGCGTGTATCCGGCAGTGCGCAGTTCTGCGGTAACGCGTGTTCGAGAGAGCTTCTGGCCGGGGCGAACTTCGCGCGGCGCTGCGTAGATTTTTGCCGTGTTGGCAAATAATGGTTGCTTGAGACGAGCTTCAATCACTGGCCGGGTTTGAAAGTAGTAGTAACCGCCGATGGAGAGAACAGTAAGCGCGCAAATGAGAAAGATGCCGGCAAAAGAAAAAACTACCCAGTGGATCCAGGTAAGTTTCAACTTCTTTCTTCTTGGCTTGGGCTCGTCTTCAAATTCAAAACTCATTCATGCTCCTTCTGCACCAGAGTTTTGACGCGCTCGGCAATGGATGCGATAGCAACGTCTTCACTGGTTGAGGTGGCGCGGGAAACAAGTTCGACAAGACCCTCGGCGGTCTTTTTGCCGACGTTGATGCGGTAAGGAATGCCGATGAGATCGGCGTCTTTAAATTTCACACCGGCGCGTTCGTCACGGTCGTCGAGCAAAACGTCAACGCCGGCGTCGACAAGCTCGGCAGCGATCTTCCCGCCAGCCTCCATCAAAACCGTATCAGTAACGTTGGTGACGGTGACGACTACGTCGAAGGGCGCGATGGACGGGGGCAGCCAGAAGCCGTTTTTGTCGTTGGATTGCTCGATGGCGGAGGTGAGGATGCGCTCGATGCCGATGCCGTAGCTGCCCATGATGGGCGTGACTTCTTTGCCGTTTTCATCGAGGACACGAGCGCCCATGGATTCGGAGTACTTGTAACCGAGCTTGAAGATGTGGCCGACTTCGACGGTTTTGCCGACGACGAGTGAGCCGGTGCAATTGGGCTTGGGGCAATGCTCACCTTCGTTGCCGCTGCGAATTTCGGCAAGGAGAGTCCAGGTGAAATCGCGGCCCGGTGTGACGTTGCGCAGGTGGTAATCGAGTTTGTTGGCGCCGGCAACCAGGTTGGAGCGGCCTTCAAGCGAAGAGTCCACCACTACTGTGAGTTCGCCAGTGAGCGGCTTGGAGCCATGCTTCAAGCCGACGGGGCCGAGGAAGCCGGCGGGGCCGGAGAAGAATTGGGTGAGCTCTTCGGTTTGCATGGTGCACAGTTCAGCGGCGCCGATGACGCCGAGGAGTTTTGTCTCGTTGACCTGGTGGTCGCCGCGCAGGAAAGTTGCCACGCCGTGCCAGGTATCCTTACCGTCGGGGCTGAGTTTACGCGCCATGTAAGCAACGCACTTGATGTCGGATGCGGGTGAGATTTTGAAGAACTCGGCAACGTCGGAGATGGCGGCGCAACCGGGAGTGTGGACGAGTTCAGGCTTGCCGTCGCCGGTGGGAGCCATCTCAGTGACTGCATCGAGGCGCGAGGTTGCCTTCTCCAGATTGGCTGCGTAATGACAGACGGGACAGCTTGCAATCAGGTCTTCACCGGCGTCGGTGTAAACCATGAATTCCTGAGATTGAGAGCCACCCAT
>DAHXOQ010000328.1 GCA_027364815.1 Acidobacteriaceae bacterium
CGTTGAAACACTCACTGCGCCCTATGGTGCCACATTCGATCTGAAAGAAGTGCAAACGGCGCTTGCGTCGCCCGGACTCAAGGCTTTCTTCGTCCAGAGCACGGAGACCTCGACCGCCGTCCGTCACGACATTGAGGCCATCGCCAGGCTCGTCAAGGAATCCCCCAGCAAACCGCTGCTCATTGTCGACGGAATCACCGGACTCGGGACGACTCACTTCGATGTGGACGCGTGGGGCATTGACATTCTCATCGGCGGCTCACAGAAGGCCGTCATGATTCCGCCGGGAGTTGCTTATCTCAGCGTCAGCGAGAAAGCCTGGGCCGCAATGGAGGCAAGCAGGAATCCGCGCTACTACTTTGACCTGCGCAAGGAACGCAAGAACGCCGTCAACGGCGAGAGCGCTTACACGCCGGCCGTTGCATTGATTGCCGGTCTCGGAGCCGCGCTCGATTACATCGCAGGGCAAGCCGGTGGCGATCTTGAGAAGGGCCGCATCGCGCTCGGCTTCACGCTCTTTGCGCCAACCGCACCGGCAGCTGCGGCAACCGCCGTCGCCGTTCCCGCAGGAATGGATTCCAGCGACGTCGTCAAGGCGCTCAAGACGCGCTTTGCCGCCGTCATCGCCAACGGTCAGGGTGAGATGAAGGGCCAGATCTTCCGCGTCGCGCATCTTGGCTTCTTCGATTACCTGGACACCGTTGCACTGCTCGCAGCGCTTGAGCACATTGCCAAAGACACACTGAAGTTGCCGGTTGAATATGGTTCAGCCGTCGCCGCGGCTCAGCGCGTATACGCCGAGGCTTACGCGGCTCAGGCTTCCAAGACAACCGCTGTGCAGAAGTAAGGAGTCACCGATGTCAGAACTCAGCTTCGGAGAGAAGCTCGTCATCGCGCGCAAGGAGCTTGACCTCTACCAGTACCAACTGGCTGAGCTGCTCGGCGTGCACCCCAACTCCATCTGGAAGTACGAGCGCGGCGAGGGCAAACCCCACGCCGCCGTGCAGCGCATCTTTGATCTCCTCTGCGAAGAGCGCGCAATCGACTTCACCAAGTACGAAGGTCAGGAAAAGGGAGCCCGTATGAAGATTGTCATCGCTGAAAAAGTTTCGCCCGCAACGCTCAAAGTCTTCGCCGATGAAGCCGGCTGGCAGGTCGTCACGCCAGAGCAGTACAGCCAGGCTCAACAAGCTGGTGAACTTCCTGCGCTGCTCGCCGATGCTGACGGCCTCGTTGTGCGCAGCGCTGTGCAGGTTGATGAAGCACTGCTCGCGCTGGCTCCCAAACTACGAGTCATTGGCCGCGCTGGAGTTGGCGTGGACAATATCGACGCTCCCGCCGCAACACGGCAAGGAATTGTGGTGATGAACACGCCCGGCGCAAATGCCGTCGCCGTCGCCGAGTTAACCATCGGCCTCATGCTCTCGCTGGCGCGCAAGATTCCCATCGCGACGACTGGAATGCATGCCGGCAAATGGGAGAAGAAAAGCTTGCAGGGCTCGGAACTGCGCAACAAGACGCTCGGCATTCTCGGCCTTGGCCGCATCGGGCTTGAGGTTGCACGGCGTGCGCGCGGATTCGGGTTTGAGATTATCGGCCACGACCCATTTGTCTCCGCTGCCGTTGCGCGCGAGAACGGAATCCGCCTCGTCAGCGTTGAAGAGCTGTTGACGAGTTCAGATTACCTCTCGCTCCACGTTGGCCTCACGCCGCAAACGGCTAACATCATCAATGCCAAATCCATCGCAACGATGAAGAAGGGCGTTCGCATCATCAACTGCGCGCGCGGTGAGCTCATCGATGACGCTGCGCTGGTTGCCGCGCTCAAATCAGGGCAAGTCGCCGGAGCCGCGCTGGACGTCTTCACCGTTGAGCCGCTCAAGGATTCGCCCTACACAAGTCTTGACAACGTCATCCTCACGCCGCACATCGCCGGCTCAACCGGAGAAGCGCAGGAAGCAGTCGGTATCCAGATCGCGATGCAGGTGCGCGAGTACCTCAAGCTAGGTGTGGTGCAGAATGCAGTCAATCTGCCTTCGCTCAGCCACGAGGAGTACATACAACTCGCTCCCTTCATCGATGTCGCTAGTCGGCTTGGTTCGTTCCTTGCGCAGACGACCTCGCTTACGCTGGAGAGTATTCACCTCACTTATTCCGGCACGCTCGTCGACGCCAAGACGGACCTGGTCCGCAACGCCGCGATTGAAGGGCTGCTGCAAGGCTCGGAGAATGTGAACCAGATCAACGCGGCGAGTGTTGCGGAAGAGCGCGGCATTCGCATTCATGAAGACCGCCAGGAAACTCCGCGCGGCGGAACGGCGAGCGTTTTGGGGATCGCGCTGCATGCTTCATCAGGTTCCGGCTCCAACAAAGCAACAACGAGTCACGCGAACGCAACGGTTCTGCATGGCAAGCATCCGCGCCTGCTTGAGTTCGACGGCATCGACATTGAAGCGCCGCTCGAAGGCAATCTGCTGGTCTGCCGCAACCTCGACGTTCCAGGTGTGATTGGAAAGATTGGATCGATTCTCGGCGAACAAGGAGTTAACATCGCGAACTTCGCTCTTGGTCGCGATCGTTCCGGACGAAAGCCTGTGAAGGCGCTCGCAGTTGTGCAAGTTGACGCTCCGGTTTCGCAGGATGTTATCGACGCGTTGATGAAGATCGAAGCGCTGCTTGAAGTAAGATTGGTGAGTTTGCCAGATTAGGCATTGCATGCAGCAGACGCACCTTCGGCGCAAAAAACGAGTGTAAAAATGGCGGAAAAGACCACTTTTCCGTCATTTTTTGTCTGATTTTGAGCTGAAAAAGCGAGATTTTAGGGCAAAATTGGCCACAAATATTTTGAGCGATCGTTTATTTTGTGTGAGTTACGGCGAATTTCCCGTGATTTTAGGGGG
>DAHXOQ010000329.1 GCA_027364815.1 Acidobacteriaceae bacterium
GTTGGGAGGCGAGGAAGTTGGCGCGATCCTCAGGGGTGAGGAAGGCTGACTGATGGTGGTCAAACCACCAGGTGACGCGGGGAGAGTATTTGAAGTCGACGATGGCGTTTTGGGTGGGAGTGTTGGGGTCGGAGTCGAATTCGGAATCGTCGAAGAGCGCACCGGCTCGGTGGACGAGGCCGTGGTATTGATAGTCAGCGGAAATGCCCTGGGGCGCGGCGATGCACTCGCGGTGGAAGCGAGTGAAGAGGGAGGCGGAGCATGCGCCGTCGAAACATTTGTCGTGATAGAAGACGCGAACGAGCAAGAGAGACTCCCTTTTGCAGGCCATGACCTGTGGGGCAGGCAAGGCGGGTAAAAATTACAGCGGAATAGATAAGAATCAGGTGTACGGCTGATTTAGTCAAGGCATTGCATGCAGCGGCCACCTGCGGTGGGGCAGACGCGCCTTCGGCGCAAGTGCAAAATCATATTTGGAACGAATAGGTTGGTGCAAACATATATCGAGTCAAATAGAATTCCAGTCAACGATTCAAAACCCAGCTGAATGTGAAGGAGTGTGTGATGGAGCCAGAAGTGGAAGTTGTGTCAGCGGAGCCGAGTGAGGCGGTGGCGGCTTCAGGAGCAGCGCATGGTGCATTCATCCGGACGATGATCAGGATCTTTGCGGGGCCGCAGGGATTACGCGCCGGGTGGTCGATTTTTTTGTTTGCAGTTTTTGAGCTGATGATTGTCGCGATACTGGGGACGATCTACAGCATTTTGCATTTGATGGGCAAGGAGCAGAGTTTTTCAGCGAATAATCTGATTGTGCAGATGGCGATGTTTGTGCCGGGAGTGGCTGGGGCGGCGTGGCTGGTGGCAAAGATCAACCGGCACCGATTTGACGCGTATTACCTGAGCGGCGAGGGGCGGGCGAAGAGATTTGCTGTGGGGCTGCTGGCGGGGTTTGCAGCGGTTTCACTGATGATGGGGACGCTGTATTTATGCGGGCTGGTGCGGTTTGGCGCGGTGGCACTGGCGGGGAGCGCGATTTGGATTTTTGCGGCAATGTGGGGAGTGGGATTTCTGCTGGTGGGATTCAACGAGGAAGGAACGTTCCGATGTTTTCTTCAGTATGTGCTGAGCCGGAGTATGAATTTTGTGACGGCGATGGTGACGTTTGCAAGTTTTGCGGCGCTGGCAGGGAGCATTCTTTTTCTGTCGGCAGTGATCAAGGATAAGCGGATATCAGCGGGACCGGAAAAAGTGATGCAGTGGCTGACGGGAAGCCCGATGCTGGGCGTATACCTGATGTTTGTTTTGGGGCTTCTGGTGTGCGTGTGGTTTTACCGGCGGGGGTCGGATGCGATGCGCTTCTGGCTGGCGTCGTGGATTGGATCGAGCTTGTTTGGATTGGTGCACACATTCAACCCCGGCGAAAACTGGATTGGAATTTTTTCAGCGGCGGCGATTGGATTTGTGTTTTGCGTGAGCGTGAAATTGACGGGGTCGGTGTGGTGGGCGATTGGATTTCATGCGGCGTGGGATTGGGGATTGACCTATTTTTACGGGGCGGCAGATAGCGGAAACCCAGCACAGGGGCATTTCCTCACAACATCGCCTATGGGAAATGCGCTGTGGAGCGGCGGTGATGCGGGGCCGGAGGGAAGCTTGCTGATTTTGCCGCTGATGGTGGTTGTGGTGGTGGGATTGAATATTGCTTATGGGCGGAAGAAGGAAGCGGCGGTAGAGATTGAGGGGAGTTAGACGATTGCGGGAAAGATGCGATTCCGGGTGAAATCGGTTTCAGAAAAATCCATCCTGCGTGACGGCAGGGTGGATTTTTTTGCTTATTGAGCGAAGGAGTGTGCTTTCGCATCGGAGGGTTGTTATTCTGTTGATGAACCATGAACAATTTATCAGCAACGACATTGCCCACAACGCGCAGGCGTAGAGATTGGCTTGGCCGCACGTTGAAGTGGCTGGGGATATTATTTGCTGCGTTGATATTGGCGGCGCTGGTGATTGCGATTGCGGGCACGCTGTGGCTGCGCTCGGCGGCGAAGCGCGCGCTGGCGCAGATGGATGGAGAATTGCATGTGGCGGGATTGAGCGCGCCGGTGACGGTGAAGCGCGATGCGCATGGAGTGCCTCATATTGAAGCGGCGAATGAGGCGGATTTGTTTTTTGCGCAGGGGTATGTGACGGCGTCGGAACGGTTGTGGCAGATGGATGCGTTTCGGCGACATGCGAATGGAGAGCTGGCGGAGATTTTGGGGCCGAGCCTGATTGAGCATGACAAGTTGCAGCGGGTACTGGAGTTCAGGAAGACGGCGGAGAGAATTTATCTTGGTTTGCCGAGTGAGGACAGGGCGCGCGCGGATGCGTATGCGAATGGCGTGAATGCATTCATTGCGCAGAACAAGGATCATCTGGCGCCGGAGTTTGCTCTGTTGCATTATCAGCCGAAGCCGTGGAGCGGCGCGGACTCGATGAGTATTGTATTGATGATGGCGGAGGATCTGGATTCGCATTGGCAGACGAAGCTGTCGCGGGAAGCTATTTCGGCGCGGCTGAATAATCCGAAGCTGGAAGCGGATTTGTATCCGGTAGGTTCGTGGAGGGACCGGCCGCCGACGGGCGTGCGCGTGGATTTGTCGCAGCCTCATGCAGAGCCGTTGCCGACGGATAATCCGGATGATGCGGAGGATGATGCGAGCCATGCGCAATTGAACCGGCCAGCGATGGATGAAGCCGAGGAGATGGGCCGGTTGAATGGTTTGCTGAAACTTGGCGATTGCGCGGAATGCGCGTGGGGATCGAATAACTGGGTTGTGTCCGGCGCGCATACGGCGAGCGGGAAACCACTGCTTGCGAATGATATGCATCTTGGGCTTAGCGGGCCGGCGATCTGGTT
>DAHXOQ010000032.1 GCA_027364815.1 Acidobacteriaceae bacterium
GCTCCGCGCCATCGCCCGATGACCGACAGACTCCGGCGTGTGCCACTCTAACCGGAAATGCCGACCCTCAATCGAGAAATCCGTCGTCACCGCCAGCTCTTCATGCACCTTCAATCGCAGCAGCGCGCAATCATCGCCGATCCCGCGCACAATCTGCGCGCTCTCAAGCTCCATCGCCCGTTCACGGATTCTTCCCAGAATTGCAATTTCGCCGCTCGGGGCACCTGCGGGCCTGTCTGTCTTTGCCCTCCCAGTTGTCTTGATGGCTCTGGCGGGGGTCTTTCTCGCGGACTTCGGTCTGGCTTTCACAGCTTTAGAGTATTACGTAAGGCCATCTACCCGTTCAAGGCATCATGGCGGGCATGTATTTTTACAAGATAGCTAACCAGATGGTTAACAGCGCGAATTCCGCCCCTCGCGTCTCGCAACAATAACCCGTCAAAAACCCCCACAATCCCCTTTGAAGAAGGGTCAAATCACGGTCAATTTTTACTCACTCTGCCGGCTGTCCTTTTTCAATATTCGCGTCGAATTAACTCCCCCAACAGGGCAAATCATTTGCACCAAACCTGCTCCATTTTGGAATTTTATTCCCTCAAACTACGCCAAAGTACCCAAACTGGAATCCGCTAACTGATTCTTTCCATTGACTCTGCGCGCAAGCCCCTGCTACAATTTTCATATTAAGCAGGAGTGTAATTGCCTACGGGAGATCTCTATCTTCTTTTCGGGCACGTCCACTTTTTTAATTCCCTGCGCGCGCCTCTAACTTGATGAGTCTAGTTACTCACAGGTATAGAGTCCTTGTTTTCATTGAGCTGCAAACCCCGAATCTGCGCAGTTGCATGACTCAACTCTGACGATTTCGGGAAAGGGTACCCAGATGTCGAAAAAACGTTTTTACATTATGTTTGTTTCTCGCGATGACGACGGTCGCGTACGGAAGATCCCACTTCCTTTGCAGTACGTCTATGGATTTATGATCGCAGCTCTGGTGGGCACTTTTACTATCGTCGGACTCGCCGGTTCTTATACGCGCATGTTGATGAAGACTGAGAGCTTCAATCAGATGCGCCAGGAGCGTGAAGAGCTCCGCAAAAATTACAAGCAGATGGCCCAGATTGCACATGAACGCGATGTACAGGTGGCCTCACTTGGTGCCTTGGCCAATGAAGTGACAGCGCTCTATGGTTTGCGTCAGCAGAAATCAACAGCACCAGCGGCTGTAACCGCAGCTCAGGCAACACCCAGCACATTGGCTCTGACAGACAGTGCCGACCAGCAGCAGGTGAAGATCTCGCTCGACCAGTTTTACAATCTGCGCACCCAGGCAATGTCGGGCCGCATCACGCGCGCTCTTGAAGTTGGATGGACCCCAAGCTTTATGGGCGACTGGACCGAGCTCGCAGATGCGCCTTCGCTTTGGCCTATTGAAGGACGCGTAACCTCAAGCTTTGGCGCACGCATGGATCCGTTCAACGGTGAGGGCGCCTTCCACTCCGGCCTCGATATAGCAGCTGCCTATGGCACACCGGTACATGCGGCAGCAGACGGCGACGTCATGGCATCGGGTCTCGGTGCCGGCTATGGGCGCGAGATTACACTCGATCATGGCCACGATGTGATGACCATCTATGGCCATCTTTCAGCAGTTGCAGTGTTGCCGGGCCAGCATGTGACACGTGGACAGGTGATTGGCTATGTCGGTCAATCAGGGCGTGCAACAGGCCCGCACCTTCACTACGAAGTTCGAGTGCACCACGTGCCAGTCAACCCGCACAAGTATCTGCGCTTGAGCTTTGAAGAACTGACGGCTGAGAGCGCCAGCACATCAACTCCTGGCGGAGAGTAATTCTCTTCATAACCAAAATTGCAGGAAATAGGACCGCTAAATGCGGTCCTATTTATTTGTGATTCATTTTCAATTATTCAAGCCTTCCAATTTAGAATTCCCCTTCAAGAGGTCTTCATGCCGCGAAGTGTATCTCTATTGGCGATTGCCTTACTTTCTTTGGTTTCTATCAGCGCGCAGTCCCCCAATCCTCAGCCTCCCGCACAAGCAACTGTCATTCACGGCCGGGATGGAATACGCCTCCCTGCACCTCCCGATGTAGAAGCCATTCCAGTGAAAGATGATTACTTTGGAACAAAAGTCGTGGACTACTACCGCTGGCTTGAAGACGCAAAAAGTCCTGAGACCCACGCATTTATCGAAGCGCAAAATATTTATACGGAGCAGTACATAAAGCAAGCCAAAATCCGTCCGCAATTGGAACAGGATATGGATGCTCTGCTGCATGTTGGCACGGTGAGCGCTCCTATTGTGCGACATGAGAATTACTACTTCTTGAAGCGGATGGCAGACGAAGAGCAGGCATCCATCTATGTGCGCCATGGATGGATGGGTAGAGATGAGCGCCTCGTCGATCCCACGGCCAGCAGCAAGGATCCAAACACCTCTATAGCGATCCGCGACCTCTCGCGCGATGGAAGCTTGCTTGCGTATTCAGTTCGAGAAGGCGGTGCTGATGAGGCGAGCATCCGTGTCCTTGATTTAAAGACCGGCAAGACGCTTGAAGATGAGCTGCCCAATGGCCTCTATCTTTCAGCAAAATTTACATACGACGGAAAGGGAATTTACTACGCACGCATGACCAAGCTGAAGGGCGCTCTGCTTTATCTGCACACGCTTGGCAAGCGCAACTCGACCGACGAGCTGATCTTCGGTCATGAGTTTCACGGAGAACTTCTGGGCCCGATTGATCTATTCACGGCCAATGTGACTGAAGACGGCCGCTATCTAGTCGTGCGCATTTCACGCGGCGTTCCAGCCAGGCGACAGGACATTGTCTACCGTGATCTGCGCAAGCCCGACTCGCCATTCGAAATTCTTGTCTGGGGTATCGATGCGCAATTTGATGCAGCGTGTGCGCAGGGAAAGTGGATTGTTCGCACAAATTACCACACACCCAACTGGAAGATTCTTGAAGGCGATCCGGGAATTCTGCCCGATGTGTGGAAGATAATCGTGCCCGATGGCCCTGATGTCATCGATGGCTATTCTATTGTGGGTGGCAAGCTCTATGTGCATCGCCTGCACGATGTGAAAGCGGCGATTCAGGAGTACACGCTCACAGGACATGCCACGCGGAAGTTGGAATTTGATGCGATCGGCGATACTTCTGGTGTAAGTGGTGAGCCGGGTGAGCGCTACGGCTTTGTGAATTTTCAATCCTTCATTGTTCCGCCGACAATCTTTCGCATAGATACCGCAACTGACAAACGCGAAGTTTTCTGGCAATCGAAGGTTCAATTTGATTCCAGCCAATTCGAATTGAAGCAGGTCTTCTACACCTCAAAAGATGGAACAAGGGTTCCGATGTTTATTGCCGGAAAAAAAGGTTTGAAGCAGGATGGCAGCGAGCGCCTGTTGATGACTGGCTACGGAGGATTTGACCTCAGCGAGACTCCAGTATGGAATCCCGCCTATGCGTGGTGGTTGAATCAGGGCGGCTGGTTTGCTCTCCCGAATCTGCGCGGTGGCGGCGAGTATGGCGAGCACTGGCACGAACAGGGAATGTTCGAACGCAAGCAAAATGTATTTGACGATTGGTTTGCAGCCGCCGAGTATTTGATTGTGAATCACTACACATCGTCAGAGCACTTTGCCATCATGGGTCGCTCGAATGGCGGATTGCTAATGGGCGCATCGATGACCCAGCGGCCTGATCTCTTTGCAGCGATTGAGTGTGGCTATCCTCTGCTGGACATGCTGCGCTACCAGAAGTTTTTGTCGGGGCCGCAGTGGACAACCGAATATGGCTCCGCGGAAGTTGAAGAGCAGTTTCCTTACCTGATGAAGTACTCGCCCTATCACAATGTCAAAATCGGCGCTCACTACCCGGCTATTCTCTTCTTCACTGGTGACAGCGACACGCGAGTTGAACCATTGCACGCGCGGAAGATGACAGCGTTGATGCAAGCGGCCAGTGCGAGTGGAAGGCCAATTCTTTTGCACTATAGCCTCAAAGGTGGCCACAGTGCAGGTGTGAGCGTGGAGCAGCAAATTCAGGACAACGCAGATATCCTCGCATTTTTGTGGACGGAGACGGGAAAAAGCAACTCCGAAGTACTTAGAAAAACTAATGACCAGTAGATTTCTGAGTCACTTGAATCCGTAATCTAGCGGAATGAGAATTCTTCGATAACGAATGTGCTGGCAGTTCTGTCTGCAGTCAACGCTACTCATTTGCCTGCGCATATAAGTAAGTGCGCAGGCGAAGAATAACAGAATCAAATCTAAGAGTTGCTCGACGAGATAGGAATATCGGCAGAGCATGTGGGCGCGTGGAAGCAAGTGCCCCCGGTAAAGACAATCGCCCTGGTGGAATCGATTGGCGGCACGCGGTTAATGTTCTAACGAGTTGCCTCAATCAACCTGGCAGAAAATTGCTTTGAGGTACTCCGTTTCCGGAAGATTGAAGATGACAGGATGGTCAAGCGCCGCTCCGCGACGTTCAAGTAATCGCACCCGGCGACCTGCATCACTGGCAGCGGAAGCAAGTGATGCTTCAAGATCCGTCCATGTGATGTGATGCGAGCACGTGCAAGTGACGAGTAACCCTCCCGGGTTGAGCATCTGTAGTGCTCTCAAGTTGAGCTCCTTGTAACCGCGCAACGCACCTTCAACGGCGCGCTTTGATTTTGCAAATGCCGGCGGATCAAGAATGATCACATCAAAGCGTTCGCCCGTTCGCGCCCACTCACGCAGCAACTCAAATGCATCAGCCGCTACCCACTCAACGTGTGCGGTAAGTTGCTCCCGATTAGTAGCGAGGTTACGCTCTGCAATTTCGAGTGAGGCATGTGAGGAGTCCACGCCTATGACCTCTTTCATCACGCGTGCAAGGTGAAGCGCAAAGCCGCCCTGATAGGTACAGATGTCGAGTGCCCGCCCTGTTGCGCCGACAAGTTTCGCCCACTCTGAGGCCGCTAGATAATTTGCATGCTGATCGAGAAAGGCGCCGGTTTTTTGGCCGGCGTTTGCATCGAACTCAAATTGCAGGCCATTCACATGAAAGTTTGTACTCAGCTTTGGCTTGCGCGCATTTTTTGCGTACAGTGGCTCAAGTGATGCCGGTGCCAGTCCTTCGAGCTCTCGTATGCGCGGGTCGGGTCGCTCGACGATAGTCACGGGCTTGAGTCTTTCAGTGAGAACCTCCAAGCAAACCTTGCGCACCTCAGCGTTGTCGAGTCCGCGCGCAAGAAGTTGCAACACAATCAGGTCCGCATATTTGTCAATGACAACACCGGGCAACTCATCGGCTTCGCTGAAGCAGAGCCGGCAGGAATCATTCTCAACTGTAAGCTCTGATTTGCGCCGCTCAATTGCGGCACGCAGCCGGCTTTCCAGCAATGCAAGCCACTCTTGTTCACCAATCAACTCCCGCGAAACAATGCGCAAGGCAATCTGCGACTCCGGACTGTAGAGTCCAGTGCCGACCAGAAACCCCCGCTCATCAGTAACTGGCAAAAGATTGGGAGGCTCTTGACCAAAGAGTTCAACTGCAACGAGGTCTGAAGTGTAGCCCCAAAGATGGCCAGTATTGAGCCGATCCGCTGCACGGCGGCTCAAGACGGCATGGGGCACCTGCGGTCCATGTTGCGCAGGTGCCCCATCAGGTTGTTGTTTTTTCGCCGTGGATTTTTTTATTTGTCTCATGACTCCCTGATTCTCAGATTCAAGGAGTCTATCAAGTGCACTCCTATTTCACCTGTAGCGACTGAATGTAACGGCTCAGGTTTGAAATTCTGAGTTGCTTCTCTTGTTGGCTACCTTGATCCATGTTACCAAGGATGGGTCCCCAAATTGGCATTTGCGCCGTTCCATGTGTAGCATCTTTGCCCTGAAGCTCCGAGCCGAATTGCATAACGGCAACAATATGCGTATCAGGGAACTTGCCGCCGTTGTTCTTGGCCAGCATGGTCAGGTCAGTTGCGGGCTGCTTGAGTTGAGGCGCAACCGGGCCATTGCCTTTGCCGTCGGTTCCATGGCAGGGTGCGCAATAGCTGTTGTACATTACTTTGCCGTTGTTGGCAGCTGTCCTGTTGACAACTATGGTTGTAGTACCGGGTTTTTTCGTTGTTTGTTGCGCGTAGGTCAGGCTGACAATTACTGCTGCGGCCGCAAACGCAATGAGAACACGCTTGTTCATAACTTCCTCCGATTTGCGTGTTCCGTCCCTGTACTGAAATCCTTCGGAGTGGAATATGACCGGCAATAAGAGGGTCGATTCAAGGCGATCCAGTGATAAACCAAGGTGGACAAAACACGCTCTGCTGGACCTTGACTCCGCTAGGAAATTTACGCCTTTTAAATAGGTGAATCTGTGATGGCAAACACATAGATTGGCCCGTCTTTAAAGCCTTTTTATGCTTTGAGCGCACAGTTACTGCAAAACCAAAATGAATGCTCACACATTTCACACGCAGACTGACTATAATAGAGTATGGCGACAACACGGCACATAGACTCGGAAGCCGAAAACTCCGCATCAATCAAGATAGGAGCACGGAAGAAGAGTGTGTTGGAAACAAAATCTCAAACTGGTAATTCAGAATCGCCCTCTTCGGTAAAAAATAACTTAAAAGCTCCGGCTGTAACTGCCGAATCTCTTGCCCCGCGGTTCGAAACCCTGCTCAAACAAGTTCATCAAAATCGTCCCAGCGAAGACATTGAAGTCATTCGCAAAGCATGGAATTTTTGCGTGCGAAATCATGAGGGTCAACTGCGCGCCTCGGGCGATCCATACATCATTCATCCCCTTGAAGTTGCCGAGGTCCTCGCCGAGTTGAAAATGGATTCAACCGCGATTGCCGCCGGCTTGCTGCATGATGCCGTCGAAGACACTGAAGCCACCGACGAAGAGATTGTGAAGGAATTCGGCGAACAAGTTGCGCATATTGTTCGCGGCGTCACCAAAATTGACAAGATTCAGTTCGCCAATCGTGAAGATCGCCAGGCTGAGAATGTTCGCAAAATGCTTCTTGCCATGGTCACCGATGTGCGCGTCGTGCTCATCAAGCTCGCAGATCGCTTGCACAACATGCGCACGCTCAAACATCTCCGCCCAGATCGTCAGGAGGCTATCTCTCGCGAGACCCTCGACATCTACGCGCCGCTTGCGCATCGTCTCGGCATGGGCAAGGTGCGCGGCGAGCTGGAGGATCTTGCCTTTCGCTACACAGACCCCGTCAGTTACGAGCAAGTCGCTGCCTCAGTTGAATCTCGCCGCGCTGAGGGCGAACAATTTCTGCGCAGCGTTGAAGATCTGCTCAACGAGCAGCTGCGCGAGAATAATATTGAAGCTCGCGTTGAGTGGCGCATCAAGCGTTACTACTCCATCTTCCAGAAGCAGCAACGCGCAAAAATCAGCTTTGACCAGGTTTACGATCTCTTCGCCATTCGCATCATCACGCAGGATGTTGCCGCTTGCTACGCTGTCTTCGGCCTGATTCACACTCTGTGGCGTCCAGTTCCGGGCCGCATCAAAGACTTCATCGCAATCCCGCGCGCCAACCGCTATCAATCGCTGCACACCACGGTAATTGACGAGAGCGGCCATCAATTTGAAGTGCAAATCCGCACTGAAGAGATGCATCGCATCGCGGAGGAGGGCATAGCCGCGCACTGGAAGTACAAGGCCGGTGAGGGAACTGTCACCCCTCGCGACGAAGAGCGCATGAACTGGATTCGCCAGCTTGTCGAGTGGCAAAAAGAGATGACTGACCCGATTGAGTTCCTCTCCAGTTTGAAGATGGATCTCTATCCGGATGAGGTTTACACTTTCACCCCGAAGGGCAAAGTTGTGGTTATTCCCGCCGATGGTACGCCGGTGGATTTTGCTTATACCATTCACACCGAAGTCGGCCATACCTGTGTTGGCGCCAAGGTCAACGGCCGCATGGCCCCGCTGAGAACCAAGCTGCGCACAGGCGACATCGTTGAAATCGTCACGCAAAAAGATCACAAGCCAAGCCGAGATTGGCTCACCTTCGTCAAGAGTCCGCGCGCGCGAAACAAAATCAAGCACTGGATCAATGAAGAACAGCGTGAACGCGCCGTTGAAACTGGACGCAAGCTCCTGGATCGCGAGGCGCGCAAGTACAAAGTTCCGCTCAACAGTTGGGACGAACAAGACCTGGCGCGATTGGCAGGTGAGTATGGTGTTGTAACTGCAACCGATCTCCTCGCAACATTAGGTCAAGGCAAGCACTCCGCAATACAAGTCCTCAACAAGCTTGCGCCGGGCTTCGTGCATCCGCTCCACGCTGAGGGTGAAGATAAGCCGTCAACCACTGAAGCCGCCATGAGCGAGGCTGTGCGTAAGCTGCATTTGACCGGCTCGGATTCACTTCAGGTTGAAGGACAAAACGATCTGCTCGTTTATCGTGCACGATGTTGCAACCCGATTCGCGGCGAAGAAATTGTTGGTTACATTACTCGCGGCAAAGGTGTCGCTGTGCACGCGCGAAGTTGCCCCAATGTTCACAACCTGCTCTACGAGAGCGATCGCCGCATCGCCGTCGAGTGGGGACGTACCGCAGAAACCGCACCGGGTCAAGCCCAGCGTTATCCCGTGAAAATTATTATTCATTGCGATGACCGTGCCGGAATTTTGAAGGAGATGACCGCAATAATCTCCGATGACAATACCAATATTCGTGGAGTCGACACGCGCAGCCAGGATAGCGGAGAAGCCATTCTGGAGTTTATCGTCGAAGCCCGCGACGTCCATCATCTCAACCGCATGGTCATGGCCATCCGACGCGTCCCTGGTGTGCGCGAAGTGCAGAGAACGCAAAAAGTATAATTTAAATAAGCAGTCTAAAGATATCGAATTAACTCAATAAGGAATCCCAGGCAGCCTGTGATGGCTGCTATTAAGATTTCTTTTTAATCTCCCTGATCTTCACAAAGTTCGAAAAACTAAATGATTTCTTTTCACTGACACAATTAGCGATCCATTCAAATAAGTTAACGAAATCATTAGATAGGGATTTCAAGTCGTTGATTGTTTCCCAGTCAAGTGAAGGCCTGTCTTTCCCACTGCTAATCCTTGTTAGTTTGATATTTGTGGCAATTTTTTGCTCAAAATCTGCTACAGACATTTCACTAATAACTTTTGCGTTCGGAAGCGATTGCAAATCTCCGTCCGACAAACCTAAAGAGTTGATCGTAACATCATAGGAGGTTCCCAAACGCTCGAGCTCATCTCTGAGTGTCTCGTCATCAACAGACATAGCGATGGCTAGAACAGTCTGATGCGCCCACTTTGAATTGCTCAGACATTGAAAAAAGTTCTCACGAAATGTGGACCGTGATAGGGATACCTTGAGTTCCACACTTTGTAGTGAAAACAGTGGCTCACCAAGACTAGTTTTCACGGCAAGAAGGTTTGGATCGAGCTTTATTTCATCTTCATAATACTTCTGTGTCCCAATGCCCCATCCTAAGATCACCACATCCGGAAATTTCCATAGATTAATACCCGCTTCCTTTTTAGTGGCTTGAGTATGCTCAATCTTCGCAGGGAACTGTAAGGGAGTTAATTCAGAGTTCCTCATGAACAATGCTCGAAATTTTTCTTCCGGCTGTTCGTCACGGCTAGTTGGGGCTTTAGTATCTTTGGAGATAAAAGACTCTGGAGTGGCTACAGGAAGTTGTGGGATAGTCTCATCCCGAAGATAATATCCTTGTCCATCTGTCTTTTTTGCAATTCTCGTTGATGGATCTTTCGACATGTAAGAGAAGTAGGCACGGACTGCATTCTCTGTGAAATCACCCGCAAGTTTGGGCATCACAAGCGCAAGAAGCTGTGTTCCATTTATTGCTTTCTAAGCGTCAGGTTTAAGAACATTTGGAAATACCTTGTTAAGTTGCTCCCAAAGTGTTGCACGTACCATCACCATGTCTGCCTCCCAAATTGTATGGTTGAGCATCAGGCAGATTATTTATCTGCCACGTATTGCTATCACGATCATTAAAACATAAAAGACTCGAACTATTTTTGATAAATTTCTTTAGCTGGGAAGCAGAAAATTATAGAAGGAAACTTTAGCTAATATGGGATTCCCAGGGATTCATAATCTTCACGCCAATTCCCTCAAAGTCCCGCACATTGCGTGTAACGACAGTCATGTTGTGAACGAGCGCAGTTGCTGCAATGTAACAGTCGCGTTCACTACGAGGATTTGGAACCTGCAAAGAAGCAGCAAGTACTGCAACTTGCCGGTCAAATAGAAGCATTCTGTCATTGAATGTAGGCAGAATTTGAAGGTTGAGCCAATGCCGCAACCGCACTCCCTGCACTGGATCGCGTCTCTCCATCCGTAACACGCCGATTTCGAGTTCATATAAAGTTACAATCGAAATGAATTCTAGTTCTGCAATAGATGACCGCGACCACCGTTGAACCTGCGGATCAGCTTGATCAGCTTTCCGCATCTCGGAAATCACATTTGTATCGAGCAAATACATCAATCAAACTCCACGTGCCTTGCAATCGGGCCCATACGTGGCGGATCGAATTCGATCTCTGCTCCATCGGGCATACCAATCAAATCGATCAGACTCTTTCCTTTACCCTGAAAGGCTTCATATTTCTCATAGCTCATCACAACAAGAGTTGGCTTACCCCTATCCGTGATGATGACCGGGCCGGATCGAGCAGCCTTCCGCACCAAACTCCGGTTTTGATTGAACTCGCGACTCGAAAGCGTTTTGATGGTCATAGTACACCTCGATGTAGCTACATAGCTACAATACCATACTATTCATCTCTACGTTAGCAAATGCTTTCCTGACATAGATAAATTAACTGGACAAATCTCTTAATTTCAGCGACTTTAGGCATATCGAACAATCGACTCGGAGGTCCTTCAAATGACCCATCTACATTTCAATCACTGGGCAATTCTCGCGGTGGCTGTCTTTCAATGGTTTCTTGGCGCTGCGTGGTTTTCTCCCGCGGTCTTCATGAATGCAAAGAGTAAGGCGCTCGGCACAACAGGAAAACCAAAGCACGCAACAGCGGGCATGGTCGTCACCTTTATTGCCAGCCTGGTGCTCTCCTTGATCCTCGATCATGTGATTCTCTGGTCCGGCGCAAACGACTTTGGCCACGGCACTTTCATCGGATTCATTTGCTGGCTTGGCTTTTTCGCCTTGCCTACCTACTCATTCAGCCTCTTTGAAGATAGGCCCTTCAAGGTTGTGGCCATCGACGCCGGTTACTGGCTGGCAGGAATGCTCATCAGTGGCGGAGTACTCGCCATCTGGCAATAATTTTGGATTCCAGCCCTCAGAGTCTCGCTCTGTGAATCTTTCGCAGAGCGTCCCTGACTCCTGTCTTACAATGGTTGCATGAGCATCTACTTGGCAAAGACCATCGTTTCAACCGATAAGGCTCCGGCAGCGATTGGCCCTTACTCGCAGGCTGTGCGTGTCGGCAGCCTGCTCTTCACCGCAGGGCAAATCGCGCTCGATCCGCATACCCAGCAAGTTGTCGCCGGCGGAATTGTCGAGCAGACCACACGCGTCTTAGAGAACATCAAAGCCATCCTCGATGCCGGCGGCAGCTCTCTCGAGCGTGTCATCAAGACCACCGTCTTCCTCAAAGACTTCAACGACTTCGCCGTCATGAACTCAATCTACGCAAAGTACCTGGCTCCCAAAGGTGTCGGCGCTCCGGCGCGTTCAACCGTCGAGGTCTCTCGCCTCCCCAAAGATGTGCTGGTTGAGATTGAAGTCATCGCCGAGCTTCATCGCAAGACCGGGCTAAACGGCGAGCAACTTCCCGTCGAAGAAAAAGTTGAACTCTCTAACGAAGAATGGCGCAAGCGTCTCACCCTTGAGCAGTATCACGTTCTGCGTGAGAGCGGAACCGAACGTGCCTTCAGCGGCGCGCTCAACTTCAACAAGGAGTCAGGCAGTTATCAATGCGCTGGCTGCGGTGCTGAACTCTTCGGCTCCGAGGCTAAATTTGATTCCGGCTGCGGTTGGCCCAGCTTCACAATCCCTGCGGATTCAAAGGCGATTCGCGAGCTCGAAGACATCAGTGGTGGACGTCGGCGCATTGAAGTCCGTTGCGCAAGGTGCGATGGCCATCTCGGCCACGTCTTTCCCGATGGCCCCGGCCCTGACGGCTTGCGTTACTGCATCAACTCACTCTCACTGACCTTCGTGAAGGCGCAGTAACTCCATGCTGAAAGTTTTTCTCAGCACACTGCTCCTAGTCAGTGCGAGCTTCGTCGTCGCTCAATCCGTACCCGACGCATCTCTCGAGGCCCAGTTCAAAACCATCGCCGCCGAGCATCACGGTCATCTCGCCGTCTATGCGGAGAACCTGCGCACCGGGCAGCACGCATCCTTCGACGCCGATGAGCCAGTGCAAACAGCATCCGTCATCAAGCTCACCATCCTCCTCGACGCCGCCGAACAAATTCGCGCAGGCCACGCGACCCTTGACGAAAAGCTCGTTCTCACCAAGGCCAACCAAGTCCAGGGTTCGGGCGTTCTCGGCGAGCTCACCACTCCACTCCCGCTCACTCTTGGCGACACGCTCACCCTCATGGTCGTCCTCAGCGACAATACCGCGACCAACTTAGCAATCGATCGCCTCGGCCTCGACCACATCAATGCAACCATTCGAGGAATAGGTCTTAAGAACACATATCTCTACAAAAAGGTTTATGTTCCCGCCACCGCGCCAATGCCGGCAGATCAGCCACGCTTCGGTCTTGGCAAAACCACTGCGCGTGAGATGGCCGATGTCATGCGGCGCATCGTCGAGTGCAAGCTCTCGCTCGATGGCTTTCCAGGACCTCCCGATGACGGCGCAATCTGCGGCGCCTTGCTCACCATGCTGCGTCATCAGCAGGATCGCGACAGTTTGCCGCGCTACATAGAATCTGTCGACACCAGTGAAGAGGGCTCGGCCATTGGCAACAAAACCGGCGCCCTCGACCAGGTCCGCAATGATGTGGCTGTGATTTCTACAAAGAATGGCCCGGTCGTGATTGCCGCCTTCACCTGGGACAATGTAGACCAGCGCTGGACCGGTGACAACGAAGCCGAGAAAACCCTCGGTCGTGTCGGCGAGGCAGTCCTGAAAGCATGGTCTCCATCCGGTCTCGATCCAGCCACAATCAATTGGGTTAATCCGCTGGCAATTATTCCTCAAATCCCCACAAAGCCCTAAAATACCGGCAAAATTCCCAAGAAAATAAGCAGCAAAAACCCCGCCTAATCCTCAGGCGGGGTCGCTTTCAAATAGAGTTACGCTTACGTTAGTCCTACTGCGAAACTTGGGCCGATTAAGCCTTGGCAACCTTGCCGGACTTGATGCAGCTTGTGCAGACGCGAATGCGCTTTGCGGCGCCATTGACCACAGCCTTGACGGCCTGTAGATTCACATTCCAGCGACGGCGGCTGACGTTGTGCGCGTGAGAAATGTTATTGCCAAACTGCGGACCTTTGCCGCAGACATCACATACCTGAGACATACGATTGCTCCAAAACTTTTAGAATTTCCAGACCATCCGAAAGGGTTGCCGGATAGTTACCCGGCTCTTTGAAGAAGATCTTTCCGCCTGCGACCCAACAAGGCCAGCTCAGCGTACGGCGGAGGGAGGCGGTATAAAGAGACACCTGCACTCAATCTGCCGAACTCTCAGTATACGCGAAAAACCCTCCCCGGCCAAGTCTTGCCTAACTAGGTGGTTGCAACCTGAACCCTAGCCGTGGATCTACCACACAAATTTCAGCTAACTCGTTTATTCCTAACGCTTGAAGTCAACATACCTGCGTCCCGAGTAAAGCCTATAACCGCCCGCTGGATCTGCAGTCACCATCAGCGGCATCGGTCGTTTCAGATCGTTATCTGTCGCAGAATCAACGGTAAACAGCTCATGGCCGCCAATATCAAGCACTACAAACTTGTTCTCCGCGATGAAGCCGACTCCGTATGCTCCCGGAGCAACGCTGTGCCCGCCAATTGTCAGCGGAACCTCGGTGATGAAGTAATCCTGGTACTTCGCCTGCACGTCAGTCGAGTAACCGCTCGTATCCACAGCCGATGCCAGAACATAATAACCGTCAGCAAATTTCACGCCGCCAGAGTTGCGCAGTTGTGTCGTCGCGCTCTGTCCACGGAAAAAGACTGAAGCCGGCAGAATCTTCTGCGTTTCGCTGGCCTTCAGAACCGTGTCGCCCGTCTGCGCGCTCAACGCCAATGGTGCCATCAGCGCGATCAAGAGTGCAGTTGCTAACGAGAAAAATTTTACTTTCATCTGGTATTACCTCCCTGATTTTCCCTAATCAATTTCCGAAACTGGAGTATAGCGCAACCGGGCCATACCGTGTGCACTCACGGACCCTCGCACTAACCACTCCCTGTCGCCGCATCAATACTCAGTGCAAAGAACATCGTAATAGTAGTTCATCATCACTCGTTTCACCGGGCTGGTCATCTTAGGCAGCGCGACTGATTTCTCGATGCTGCTATTCCCAATCACATTGGCTGAACCCATTCGAATTATGTTGCCATTAGCCAACTCAAGATAAAGCGGGACCGCCATGCGAAACTCAGGCGTCACATTCGATTGCGTGAGCTTAATGTGAAGCGTTTCAAGATCACCTTCACGCGTGATGTTGTTTTCAAAGTGATAACTCGGCAGTGCTGTTCCATAAACATACTCATTGAAGAACCAATCCATCTTGTGATTTCCATCAAGATCCATCGCCGGTGACATGAATTTTTCAACTGCGGCTTTGAAGTCTTCAGTTGTGATGGCTTGAAACTTGTGCGCGCGGATCAGTTCATGCATCGTCGCCTTGAAGCGCGTGTCCCCATCGTTCGGACTCCACATCATTTGCCGCACCATGTGCAAAATGTACGCGCCCTTTGGGTATACAAGGTCCTGGTAGATATTCCACCCGGCTTTCGGCGACATCAATCGAATACCCATCGTCACCGGCCCTACATCTATTGGCCTGAAGTTGTATTGGTTTTTCTCTGTAATCAGCCTGCGCTGCTCCTTCCAGAAATTTCGGTAATCATCCGGCTTCTTGCGCGTTAATTGCAAAAAAATTGACGCAGAGGTATTCGCAAAGCCCTCGCTCATCCACTGGTCACGATAGCTGCGGAAACCAACCGTCTGTCCCCACCACTGATGCGCAACTTCGTGCGCAGTAACTACCTTCCAGTACATATCCTCGGGATG